>NZ_JAUBWA010000029.1:0-59785 GCF_036702825.1 Microcoleus sp. A003_D6
TAAGGCTGAGATGTGCGTATTTAAATAACGACATCAAGCTAAGTATTTCTGCTTAGTCAAAAAGTGGGATGCTCCCGTCGATTCAGCCACCGCGCCGCTTGCAAATTGAGGTAGGTAAATCGCCAGTCTCGATCCAAAGCAAAGAACCCGTCCGAAATACTTTCGAGGGTGTCTGACAGTTGTGGCGCGGGCGCGTGAGTGACTGGTTCGGGCTTTTGTTGAGCGAGTTCCGTGAATGTTGTTACTACCGCATAGGGAGTCGATCGATCTCCCTGAAATAAAGGTTGAGAATTGAGCGTCAACCAAATCAATTCTCCGTTTGGTTGATAAAAGCCCATGATGACATTTGAGCAAGGTTGCCCGGTTTGCAGCGCCACCATCGCCGGGTGCATCTCGCCGGGAAAATCCGAGCCATCTTCACGCACAGTCTGCCACGGAGTGTTTATTGAAGAGCAGCCCTGCATCTGTTCTGCTGCGATCCCCAACAGCTTCGGCGCGTGAGAATTGCAACCCTGAATGCTGCCATCTGCCAATTGCAAAACCATCCCTATCTCTGTTGGCAAAGGCGCATTTGGGTAGAGTTCTTTGTTAGAATCCTCTGAAACAGAGGGGTCGATTTGCGATTGGGGTTCAGTATTGCCTGGATTTTTCATAAAAACAATACGGGAAGCGGGAAACGAGCGCGACTTTAGTCCTGATAGGAAAGTGACGCGGGGGACTTCAGTCCCCGTGGTCTTTATGCTATAATTAGACTGTAAGTAAGAACAAAAACATCTACGTATTGAAGCATCCTAGTATCGGAGAAATCCCGGCTCCTATGAAACAACGGTTAGGTTTTAGTCCTAGTGCAGTATGACAGGAAAGAGCAAATAAAGGCAGGTTGTGGAGCGTACCGCGTCTTGGCAAGCGTGATGGTTCTGAAAGCATAACAAAAGTAGCTAGAAACCTAAGTTTGACTTAGGCGACTAAGTAGACGGCGTTTGGCGACCGTAGCGAGAGTTAGACTTGGGTTTTGCCTAAATTTACTCTGTCAGCAGAATCTCAGCGGCTTCAGCCCGCTTGAGTGTCAATTTCTAACAACAATCGTTAAAACTGATATCAATTCCGGCTGTGCCGGAATGATATAGAGGACACCGCGAGTGCCTAAGTCCCTACGCCAGATGAATTGTAGGGACTTGGGAACTCGCGGTGTCCTGATTGCCGGTAATTTTAATTCCGATACAACCGGAATTGATATGAGATGTTGCACCATTATTAACAAGCCTTTGTGAAGCGGGCAGAATGCCCGCCCCACAAGAAGTATACTCTTTATAGCACAGGCCGGAAAGCCTGTTCTTGAAAATGGTGCAAGATGTGAATTAAAATCGGTCTTTCATCCCGCGCAATCGAGCAAAGGTTTGCACTGGATCGCGGGTGTTGGCGGCTGATTGGAGGTTGGGACAATCCCAGCGCAAAAATGGGTTTGTGCTTTTCTCGATGCCGATCGATGATGGTATCGTGGCTTCATTGCGGCTGCGCGCTGCTTTCACTTCGCCCAAGCGCTGCTGCAAATCAAGATTGTCCTCATCCACAGTTAGGGCAAATTGCAGGTTTTTCAGCGTGTATTCGTGGGCGCACCAAACTCTTGTATTGTCCGGCAAGTTTCGCAGTTGCGCGAGGGAGGCTACCATTTGAGTTGGAGTGCCTTCAAACAGTCTGCCGCAGCCTCCGGCGAATAAAGTGTCGCCGCAGAACAATTCGCCGGTTTCGCCTGGGTTGTTGGGGGGGAAATAGTAGGCTATGTGAGCTTTTGTGTGGCCGGGTACGAAGAAGATTTCGGCGGTTCTGCCGGCAAATTCAACGCGATCGCCCGCTTGTAAAAAGACTTGCTGTCCGGGTATTCTGCCTCGGTCTTCTGCACCGCCGCAGACTTTTATTTGGGGAAAGCGATCGATCAGTTGCTGGTTGCCACCTACGTGGTCGCTGTGGTGGTGCGTGTTGAAAATTGCTGTTAATTCGGCTCCGAGCGAGATCAGTTGCTGCAAGACCGGCTCTGCGAGGGCTGGATCGACGACTGCTGCTGTGTGGCGATCGGGGTCGTGCAGCAAGAAAATATAGTTGTCGGACAGTACGGGAAGCCGATAAACTTGCATAAAAAACTACCTTTCTAGGAAAATTATTATAGAATTTAATTGGTTAGAACGCTATTCAAAGGTACTGTGGAGAATTATCAGCTCCGCGCATCTATCTTTGGGAGTCAGGAACTCTGATACCTTATGTTGGCTGTTCCACAATTAATTTGTGGTCTGGTATGCTGTGGAGCATTTAAAATAGTATTGTAGGGTGCGTCAGCCCTATCTTGTTTCCCTTGCTTAGTAAGTGTTCTAGCTGACGCACCCTACAGGCCTCGTTAGTGGTTTAAATGTCGAACAGCTTATGCAGCTTTGGGTCAAGAACTGCAAGCAGCTTTGACTATTCTGACATAAAAGCGATGAATAAATGCGAACATCTCAAAACAAATCGAACTTAACAATTTCTCAAATGGTCGATCGGATTGTAGCATCTGGCAAAATCTCTCGCCGGGAACACTTAGTTTTGACTTCTGCTATCCTGTCAGATGATAAAATTTCAGAGGAGGATCGACATCAAATCAATCGGATATTTGATTATATCCAAATTGGTCGCCTCAAGTTTATCGATTGAACTTGTCAACTCCCCACATAAGTAGAGAAACGGCACTGCCGTGTCCCTACCGGACTTCTTGCAGCTACAATAAACAGGCAAAACAAAATGAGTGCAGAAAAACCAACTATTTTGGTGACGGGCGGAGCTGGATATATTGGCTCTCACGCCGTATTAGCGCTGAAAAACAGCGGTTACGGTGTAGTAATTTTGGATAATTTAGTTTACGGTCACAGAGATATAGTAGAGAAGGTTCTGCAAGTGGAGTTGGTAGTTGGCGATACGAACGATCGCACTCTGCTCGACAACTTGTTCGCTACCCACAAAATTGATGCGGTAATCCACTTTTCTGCATACGCTTACGTCGGCGAATCTGTTACCGACCCAGCTAAATATTACCGAAACAACGTCATCGGCACTATTACCCTTTTGGAAGCGGCGATCGCTGCTGGGGTGAAGAAATTGGTGTTTTCTTCTACTTGCGCGACTTACGGCGTACCGGAGAAGATTCCGCTAACAGAAGACCACCCGCAAAATCCGATCAATCCCTACGGTGCTACTAAGTTAATGGTAGAACGGATTTTGTCTGATTTTGACCCTGCGTACAATTTCAAGTCTGTTTGTTTCCGCTATTTTAACGCGGCTGGGGCCGATCCGAACGGGTTGTTAGGAGAGGATCACAATCCAGAAACTCACCTGATTCCGCTGGTGTTGTTCGCTGCTTTGGGGAAACGAGATTCGATCGCAATTTTTGGCACGGATTACGATACTCCTGACGGTACTTGCATTCGGGATTACATTCACGTTAACGATTTGGCGTCGGCTCACATTTTGGGATTGGAATATTTGTTAAATGACGGTAAATCTGATTTCTTTAATTTGGGCAACGGCGGCGGGTTTTCGGTGAAAGAGGTGATAGAAACGGCTCGCCAAGTGACGGGAAAAGAGATTAAGGCTGTTGAGTGCGATCGGCGTCCGGGAGACCCTCCTAGTTTAGTTGGTAGCAGCAAAAAGGCGATCGAAACCTTGGGCTGGTCTCCAGAATATCCCGATATTAAGGATATCATCTCCCATGCTTGGCAGTGGCATCAAAAACGCCACAACTCTTAGTATGTAGTATGTAGGGTGTGCATTGCGCACCTTACCCTCACAAAAAAGCGAGTATGCTAATAATATCTGCCAAATCGGGACAACTCGGCAACAGACTGCTACTTTTTGCTAATTTCATAGCTTTGGCGATCGAGAATAATTTAACTGTTCTCAATCCCGCTTTTGAGGAATATGCAGAATTCTTTGTTGGCACAGCCAGCAATCTTTTGTGCTGTTATCCTCCTCAATATTTTACCGTACCAGGTAACAAGTTTATCAGAAGTAAATATTTTAAACTTATTAACAATTTAAGCAAGAAAAATATCTTAAAAACGCAAGAAATAACCCGAGAAAAACCTTTTAATTGGGTAAAGTATCGGGATATTGAAACACTCAAGCACGGTTCAATTGTTTGTTTTCAAGGCTGGATATTTCGAGATGGCTGGTTTGTAGAAGATGTGCCAAAGTTACACAAGTACGCCGACAAAATTAGAGCCTACTTTAGATTATTAGAGCAATATACAATTAATGTAGAGAATTTGATATTGAATGTAAAAAATAACGCCGATATTATCATCGGAGTTCACATCCGTCAAGGGGATTACGCTCAGCACCAAAATGGGAGGTACTTTTACAAAACTGAGCAATACTTAGAAGTCATGAATTCAGCGGTAAAACTATTTGAAGGGAAGAAAATCAAGTTTTTGATTTGCTCTAATATTCCGCAAAGTTCTAGTTTATTCGATCGTTTCAACTGCATTTTTGCCAACGGTCATTTAATTGAAGATATGTATGCTTTGGCTGAGTGCGACTATATTATCGGGCCGCCTAGCAGTTATACTATGTGGGCTTCTTTTTACGGCGAAAAACCTCTTTACATGATTAGAGATGTCAGTCAAGCAATTAACCTGAAGGATTTTGTGCATTTTTATGAGTGGCAAGGAATTTTTAATTATCGAGATAACTGGAGCGAGAGTTTTTGGGAGTGGACGCACTAATGAAACTAGAAGCTAAGGGATTTATTACGATTTTAACCGGTTTGTACTCTTTTCAAGATTGCGTTCATTTTCTGGCATCTGTCAGGAAGTTTCACCGCGAACCAATTATTGTTTTAATAGATAGAGTCCCGCAATTTTTATATCCCTTACTTCAGGTGTTTGGAAATGTTATATTGAAACCTGCACCTAAGAACGAAAATCCTGTTTTATCGTCGCGGCAAGCTAAACTGGCTTTGTACGGGGAATCTCTGTTTGACAAGACTATTTATATGGATTGCGATATTTGTTTGCTGTCGCCAATAGATGAGGTTTTTGATTTTCTTGATGCGGTGGATTTGTTGGTGACGGAAGATGTCCAACCTGCGATTGCTAAAGCTGCTAATTTATTAAGAGTCAAGCAGGATATTATCTCAACGTTGCAATCAGTAGGATTACCCCTTAACGAAAATAGCATTCAATATAATGGCGGATTTATCGCTTTTACAAACAGCAGTAAAAATCAGGAATTATTCGATTTTTTTAAGAAATATTTCGATATAGTAGTTGCCAATCAAGATGTGCTACTCTTAAAAGACCAGGGTGCTTTTGCTGCTGCTATTGCATCTGTCAAGCCGAAAATGAAAACTTTGTCGCCTGTTTACAATTACTTGGACAAATGGAAAGATGTTTATGCGATCGACAAACCGATTAAAGTAATGCACTGCACTTATCCTTACCGCCCGCAGTACGCGAAGAACGTGACGAGAACGCTTTTTACTAGAATATTCGATCGCACGGCTAAAATATTGTTACCAAATCAACTTAACAATCCCTGGCGTTTAAAATAAACATTATTAAGTTACTCAACATTTAAAAAATTGTAAACATCTCTCTTTCTTTCTTTCTTTCTTTCCTCTCACTCTGCGCCCTCTGCGCCCTCTGCGGTTCAATAAAAAATTATTTACAAAAGTAAATAAAATATAACTACTCTAGCTACTGTGCAACACTACACTGAAGAATTATACAAATACTTACAAAAAACCTCCCAAGAATCAGCCAGAGAAATTATCCCTATCCTTTGGGAATTCGTGCAGCCCAAGCGAGTAATTGATGTCGGTTGCGGCACGGGAACCTGGCTGTCAGCATTCACAGAATTCGGCGTTGAAGATATTTTGGGAATCGACGGTGATTGGGTCGATCCAAAAATGCTAGAAATCCCCGCTGCTAACTTTTTAGCATTAGATTTAAACCAGCCTTTGCCCATTGAAAAACAATTTGATTTAGTTGTTTCCTTAGAAGTGGCAGAACACTTGCCCTCTGAGTGCGCCCAGATATTTGTAGAGTCTTTAGTGAAGCTGGGCCCAGTTATTTTATTTTCTGCCGCAGTACCATTTCAAGGAGGAACAAATCACGTAAACGAACAGTGGCCAGAGTATTGGGCAAAACTCTTTCAAGAGCAAGGATATGTGGCGATTGACTGCGTGAGAAATAAAATATGGCAAAACGATAGAGTTAAATGGTACTACGCCCAGAATATACTTGTATTTGCGAATACAGAATATTTAACAACGAATCCTGTTTTGCAAAAAGAGGCCGCTCGAACTAACATTGTTCAGCTTTCCTTAATTCATCCCCAGCTTTATTTGCGAACGGCATCAGCAGCAACCAATTTAAGACAAGAAATCAAAGATGCTTTAGCCTTAAAAGATCCGAGAATTTCCCTAAAAAAAGTAATTTTTGCTTTGCTAACCTTGACAAAAGCCCGGTTAAGTAGGAAAATAAAGCAGCTTTTTGATAAAAAAATTACCAAGTGAAAGTTTCATTAGTGGTGAGCGATTTGTCGGGAGGAGGTGCAATTCGTGCTTTTCTCTTGGCTCAAGTCCTGATTGAGCTTAACTATGAGGCAGAAGTTGTCGGATTTCAGTTTGGCAAGGAATTGTATGCTATTCCTCCGCGAGGTATCCCGGTATGTGCGATACCGGGGAAAAACTATCCGGGGTTTTTGATGGATGCTCAAAAACTTTTGAAAAAAATAGATGGGGATATTATTTATGCGGTGAAACCTAAACTTACAAGCTTTGGTTTATCGCTGCTAAAAAAACTGGATACTCGCCGCCCTGTGATTTTAGATATAGATGACTGGGAACTTAGCTGGTTCGGCGGAGACGAATGGAAATATCGCCCTGATTTCAAACAACTTTATCGAGACATTTTAAAAAAAAATGGTCAATTAAGAGAACCAGATCATCCGCTGTATGTCAAGTGGATGGAAAGTTTAGTTTCCCGCGCCGATGCTGTCACTGTGGATACTGAGTTTTTAAAACAGCGTTTTGGTGGTGTATATTTGCCTAATGGCAAGGATACTGAGATGTTCGACCCTGCTAAATACAATCCTGAATTGAGCAGACAGCGTTACGGGTTGTCCGGGTATAAAATCTTAATGTTTCCCGGTTCACCGCGACCTCACAAAGGTGTTGAGGATGTTTTGATGGCCCTCGAACAGTTAAATGAGCCAGATTTAAGATTAGCGATCGTCGGTGGAAGTCCTTATGATGATTATGATGATAGACTTATGCAACAATGGGGGCGTTGGATTGTTAAACTGCCAAGGTTTCCAGTCGAGACGATGCCGTCCGTTGTAGCGGCGGCTCATGTTATCGTTGTTCCTCAGCGAGAGACTATGACAGCGGTGGCTCAGTTCCCGCTCAAGTTGACAGATGGGATGGCAATGGCTAAGCCTGTTTTGTCTACGCGAGTGGGCGATATTCCAGCAATTTTAGGGGGAACTGGTTATTTAGTCGAGCCGAATTCTCCCGCTCAAATTTCCCAAAAAATTCAATGGATATTCCAAAATTTGACAGCAGCAAATTTTCAAGGAATGAAAGCTAGGGAAAGATGCGTAGAGAAATATAGCATTCAAACAATGGCGCCAATCCTTTCAGATATAATTTCAGGTATGTCGAGGTAACTTTTCAGTTACTGAATGGAGGAATATAAGCTGGCTGTAATTAAAAAATATTTTGAAATGTCGTACTGTTTAGCTGGAAATGCTTCATGTCTGCAAATAAGCTACTCCTAAAATTTGCCAGACGATATCCAGGCAGGATTTTTTTGACTGTGCTGCTGGGCTTTTCTGGGGCTTTATTCAATGGTATCAGCACTACTCTGATTGTACCAGTGCTTTTAAATTTTTTGCAGGAAGCTGTCGAGTTGCGGGGCGCTCCACCTTTAATTAAAACTTTGATGTATCCCTTTGAAGGAATCCCTCAAAGTCAGCGTTTGGTGTTAATGACGGCAGCGATTGTTCTGGCAATTTTTTTTAAAAATATTGCAAGCTATACTAATAGTTTAGTAGCTACTTCTCTGACGCGCTCTTTGACTTGTGACTTGCGAGAGGCTGGTTTGCGGTTGTTGTTGCTCAAAGTAGATTTGGATTATTATTCAAAAACTAAAGTAGGGGATTTAATTAATAGATTGGGGGGAGAAGTGGGTCGGACTGCTAGTGCAGTTGGCACGGCTATAGGAATGTTTACTACCTCAATTACTGTTTTGGTGTTTGTGGGTTTGCTGCTTTCAATATCGTGGAAACTGACGGTGACATCTACAATTTTGTTGGGGTTAGTCGCTTGGACAAATCAGTACTTTATTACCCGTTCTAAGCATTTTGGGCATCAGTTGTCCGAAATGTCGAAAGATTATTCAGTTAGGGTACTGGAAACCATGACTGGGATTCGGTTGGTGAAGTCAACTGGGAACGAGGAAAGGGAGTACGAGCGGATTAAGCAGTTAATTCAAAGGCGAGAAAAAGCCGATTTCCAAGCTCAAGTAAACTATGCAGCGATCGCCCCGATTAACGAAGTGGTGAATTTGATAGTTATTATTTTGATCGTGTTTATGGGTCGCACAATATTTGCTAATGAAATAGAGTCGATTTCTACTGTTTTACTAACCTATTTATTGGTACTGTTTAGGCTAATTCCTTTAATTTCTCAGTTAAATAGCGGTCGCAGTCAATTTGCGAATACGTCGGCTAGTGTAGAGGTGGTAAACGATTTTTTAAGGGAGGACGACAAGCCATCTATGTTAGATGGAAAAGTGCGTTACACTCAGTTGCGATCGGGAATTCATTTTAATAAAATATCTTTTAACTATCCAAATCATAAAAATTTAGTTCTTCATGGAGTAGATTTATTTCTGCCTCACGGCACTACGTTGGCTTTGGTAGGGAGTTCTGGTTCTGGTAAGTCAACTTTGGCAGATTTACTGCCGAGATTTTACGATCCGACGGAAGGTTTTATCTCGATTGACGGCACCGATCTGCGTAAATTTGAGCTGAAAAGTCTCAGAAAAGCTATGGGAATTGTTAGCCAAGATACGTTTTTGTTTAATGCTTCAGTGCGCGAAAATATTGCTTATGCTAGGCAAGAAGCAAGCGAAGCAGAAATTGTGGAAGCGGCGAAGGGAGCAAATGCTTACGAGTTTATCGAACAGTTGCCGGAGGGGCTGGATACTCAAATTGGCGATCGGGGCGTGATATTATCGGGAGGGCAGCGTCAGAGAATTTCCATTGCTAGAGCACTGCTGCAAAACCCGGAAATCTTAATTTTAGATGAGGCAACGAGTTCCCTGGATACAGTTTCGGAAAGGTACGTGCAAGAGGCGATCGAGAAATTGAGTTGCGATCGCACAACCTTGGTAATCGCCCACCGCCTCTCCACAGTCCAAAAAGCCGACAAAATCGCCGTGATCGATCGCGGACAAGTAGTAGAAATGGGCTCCCACGAAGAATTGCTAGCAAAAGGAGGCTACTATACTCGCTTGTATTCAGTGCAATTTGCCGAAGAAACCGCTCGCGATGAAGCTCTAATTAGAGGTTCTTACGAAATTCGCACTCGCCTGACTCCCATGATAGCTTATCTCAAATTGCTAGTCGATGAAATGGTAGATTCTCCCGAAGAAAGAGACGAATTAATCAGAGAATCATTTCACTCTGCTGCTAATATTTTTAAGACTTTAGAATTTATAGAAAAGACTATTAAGCGTCAGGCTGTTAAAAAGTAGTCAGTTGGCAGTTGGGAGTTGTCATTAGTCAGCAGTCAGTAGTCATTAGTCAACAGTCTGTACAGTCAACAATTACCAATTACCAATTCCCAATTCCCAATTCCCAATTACCATGTCTAGATATTATGTATTTTTTACCAGAAATGTCTTGCCGCAACCGAATGTAGCCAGCTTAGTTCAAGTTGCGCACTCTGCCAATGCCGCAGCAAATCTCGGTTTACCAGCAGTTTTGGTATATCTCCGCAAAGGATGGAATGCTTTTAATCCAGTTGATTTGTTTCATCCTTTTCAACCGAGAAAACCCGACGAAAAACTTGCCCAAATATACAATATTCAAGATAAATTAAAAATAGCAGATTTACCGATGCCGTGGCCGATCGACCTTTTCGACAGTAAGTGGACGAGTTCGAGTACAATAGTATCAAAATACTACTTACCGATTCACCTGCTGAAGTCCACCAAAATCGTCCACACCCGCGACTGGAACTTTGTCAAAGCGGCAATTAAAAACGGAATTCCTGCTATCTACGAACAGCATCACCACGAATCCAAGCAATTTGAGCCGGAAATTATCCGCAATCCGCTGTTTCAGATTGCCGTAACTGTTGCCGATACCGTGCGAGAAAGCATGATTGAAAATGGAATGCCGCCGGAAAAAGTGATTATGCTGCACAACGGTTTCAATCATTTATTTCTCGCGAGACAAACCCAAGATGCCCGGATATGGCGACAGAAGTTATTAACGGATGGAAGAGAGAATTTAGCAGTTTATGCGGGAGGGCTTTACCCGTTTAAAGGTGTTGATATGTTGGTGGATGTGGCTAAGGAATTGCCAGGAGTTCAATTTGCGATCGCAGGCGGTGATTCATCCCAAGTAACAGCATACCAGAAGTTAGCCAAATCCAAGCAAGTTAACAACATCAAATTTCTCGGCTACCTGCGGCAAAATCAACTTGCTAGCTTGCTGCAAGCAGCCGATGTTTTGACTCACCCGCACTGTTTGACAGAAGCCGCGACGTTCACTTCTCCTTTGAAGTTCTTTGATTATATGGCATCGGGAACTCCGATTGTCGCGACGGAAATTGCATCTTTAATGGAATTTAAATCGGGAAATATAGCAGCAACTTGGTGCGAACCGGATAACCCGCACAAGTTCGCGCAAAGCATTCGAGATAGTTTAACCAAATATCCTAGGAAAATCGCAGGTTATTCAGAAACAATAAATTTTGTCAAGCAATTTTCCTGGGAAAATAGGATTGAGAGGATTTTGAGTTATGTAGATGAGTCATTGGTAGGGTGCGTCAGTCCGCAGGCGACAGACAATTGATAAAATTATCAAAACTGACGCACCATTAACTGTGCGGTGCGTCAGCTTTTAAATTATCAAAACTGACGCACCATTAACTGTGCGGTGCGTCAGCTTTTAAATTATCAATTATTGCAAAAATCACCCAAGCTGACGCACCCTACATACTACTAATTATGAACCCAAAAATCATCGGCACAATCACCACCTACCCAGGCATGAACCAAAGCGACTGGCTGTGGCAACAAACCCCCCACAACTTCGGCCAATGGGGAAATATTCAAATGCTAGCCAACCACCCAGAACCCGATTTTTTACTCATGTATCAATTCGACTTTCCCAAACCGCTCAAAAATCAATCCTGGCTCGACAAAATCCGCCGTCCCAGCCCCCAAACTCCAGAAAACGACATTCGAGAAAAACTGCGCGGAGTCCCCAAAGAGCGCATAATTTACCTGATCCGGGAGCCACCATTACCAGAAGTTATTGAAATTACCAAAGCCAACTACGAACAAGCAAAACTTTATTGCGGTTACATTTCCGGCCCCGACGATTTCGCACCCAAACCAGATTATATGCCGGCGATTTGGTATCACTCTAACTCGTTTCGAGAACTCGATGAAATGCCGCCACCAACTAAAACTAAATCCTGTTCTTGGATTACTTCAGGTGTTAGCCGCAGCGCCAATCACCGCCACCGATTAGATTTTATCAAATTACTGCGATCGCAAGAATTGGATTTTGACCTTTACGGGCGAAACTTGCCAACTTGGGCACAGGGAAACGGGACGGTTAACAATAAATGGCACGCCGTCGCACCATACTATTACAACTTAGCTATTGAAAATTATGCCGAAAACGATTGGTATGTCAGCGAGAAGCTTTGGGATGCTTTATTAGCTTGGTGTTTGCCAATTTATTACGGCGGTTCGGCGGCGGATAAGTTGTTGCCGGCGGGGAGTTTTCTACGGCTGCCGAGTTTGGATGAGAAAGGAGTAGAATTTATTAAAGAGGTTGTGGCTAATGCGGATTATTGGGAGGAAGCGAGGGAGAAAATTGCCGAAGCCAGACAAATCATTCTCCACGAATTGAACTTGCTCAATTGGCTGTCTAACTTTGTATCTTAAGAAATAGCGCCATGACAAAAAATCAAAATCAACCCAGAGAATACGATGCCGTAAAGGGTGGTCAAAATCCACCGCCCATAGGTGCGGCTGTCTTAGGAGGCTTTCTCGGCGTTAAAAGTCGTTTGGCTTCACCGATTGTAGAGGTGAGAATTGCTGCACTGTCTGAAGCGATGAAATATGGAGATGCAGGTTTAGATTTAATAATTGGAGGATTGCAAAATGAATCAATGCAAGTAAAATTAGCTGCCTATTCACTGCTGAAAGATAGGGATGACTTAAAGCTTAAACCCCATTTCCCTCAAGACTATCTCCCTACATTTGACTTTGATGTCATCACAGTCGATGCTGAAGGAAAAGAAAACAGCCGCCGTAAGTCCTTTGCTCGCTTTTTTCCTGAAGACTTAGGGAAGGGAGTTATGCTAGAAATGGTTTATATTCCAGGCGGCACTTTTATGATGGGTTCGCCAGCAACAGAGGAAAATAAATACGATCGCGAAGATCCGCAGCATCAAGTAACAGTACCGACTTTTTTTGCAGGAAAATATCCCATCACCCAAGCGCAGTGGCAAGCAGTGATGGGAAACAACCCATCCTATTTCAAACTCAAAGGAGAAAAACTTCCTGTAGAAGAAGTATCGTGGGAGATGGCAGTCGAATTCTGCGTCAAACTTTCGCAAAATACCGGGCAAAAATATCGCCTCTTGAATGAAGCAGAATGGGAATACGCTTGCCGTGCCGGTACAACAACCCCATTTTATTTTGGGGAAAACATTACTCCGAAATTAGTCCACTATCATAGATATAGATCCTACGCAAATGCCCCCGCCAATGTAGGGAGTTTTCTCCCGAATGCCTTTGGACTGTACGATATGCACGGCACTGTTTGGGAGTGGTGCAGCGATAGATGGCACGATAGCTATAACGGCGCACCAACTGACGGAAGTTCCTGGGAAACTGGCACATCTGAATGGCGAGTGCAGCGTGGGGGTTCCTGGAAACTCTGTGAAGACTTTTGTCGCAGTACCAGTCGTAACGGGGGATCGGCGCGCGATAGCGTCCAGGATGTCGGTTTTCGTGTGGCTCTGGTTTCTGCGTAGCCTCCGGTTTTTGGTTCTATGCTATGGCGGGTTTACAAGAGAGTTAGTTTTCAATATAAATAGACCTCTTGCAAAAATCCTTTTAATCAAATTCTGGAACGGGCAAGATGCCCATTCCACAAGAAAAAAAATTTTGTGGGATGGGCATCTTGCCCGTCCTAGTTATTTTTGCAAGAGGTCTAATATTTGCTACAGCCCGCTCCTACCAGAGTGCAAATTATACCAGAACGAATCCACTATATATGAATGGAATTTGCACGCTTGCCAACGATACAGTTTACGACCAACTAATTGCCTTGCTCAACAGTATTGAAGTTATCTTAGGCTCAAATACTCCTGTCTGTATTTATCCTTTCGACGACCAGATACAGCAAATCCAAGCTGAAATTGTCAACCGTCCCAACGTCTTTATTTATGAAGATAGCGCATCTATTCAGCGATGGGATAAATTCATGGAAGCAGCGGCACCCGAGCGTTTGAACCGCAAAAAATTTCGGCTTTACGGCGCACACCGTCGCTTTTGCGCTTTCGACGGCCCGTTTGAAAACTTTATCTATATGGATGCGGATACTTTGGTGATGAATTCCCTTGATGCGGTTTTTCAGAAGTTAGAAGAATCGGATTTTGTGGTTTACGATTTTCAATTTCGCGACCCAACTAAAGTATACAATATTCAGTCGCCAAAACTCCTCGAAGTTTTTGAGCAAAATCGGATAGACTCGGAAATATTTTGTTCTGGATTTTACGCCAGCAAGCAAGGATTGTTTGAGCAAGATACTAGGGAATGGCTGTTAGCTCAACTGCAATCGGGCGAGGCGGAAATTCTCTATGCAGGTGCGGGAGAACAGCCTTTGCTCAATTATATGGTGATGAAAACGGGGATGAATAGCTATAATTTTGCTTATAGCCTCCCGGATGGCGAAAAAACTGGGTGTAGCGTCACTTCTAAACATTTTGAAGAGCAAGATCAGATTTTGTATGACAAGGGAAACCGACTTACTTATATTCATTATATTGGCGTGCCGCCGGATTTGATTCGGAGAGTTTGTGCAGGCGAAAATATTGAGTTTCCCTATCGCGATTTGTTTCTGCATTACCGCTATCTCCGGAAACCGGAAAAGCGTCCGATTTTTGCCCAAGTGCCAAAGTCTTATACTGAGGTTTCTGCGCCGAATTTGTTAAAAAGAGTGTTAAGAAGGTTGAGGATAAATGTATGAGTCGCGGTATTTATATTGTTGCGAATGATAAAGTGATCGAAAGTGCGATCGCCCTTTTAAACAGCATACGTCTGTACAATTGTCAAGTACCTGTTTTTCTGATTCCCTTCGACGACAATTATCAGCAAGTCGCAGCCGCACTCAGCAGTCTCCACGGTGTGCAATTGTTCCCAAATCTGGAGTTTGTGGAACAGTTTACCAGACAAATTGGCCAAATGTTCGATCGCAACTTTTTAGCCCTCCCCAACAAAATGCGAAAACTTGTCGCCTGGTTTGGCCCGCTTGACGAATTTCTGTACATCGATACCGATATCATCGTCTTTGAAGACATCGCAGCCAACCTTAACAAATTATCAGAAGTAGACTTTTTTTGCTGCGACTACCACCACCTCAGCGAAAAACTGCGAAATGTATTTTCACCCGCTGTAAAAGAACAGAATATCTTTACAGACTCACAGCTTCAAGATGTATTCAACAGCGGTTTTTGGGCTTCCAGAAAAGGAACTATTACAGAATCGCAAATGTATGAGATTTTGCGAGAATGTTCGCAGCATCGAGAATATTTTGACTTTACTCAAAATGTCACAGACCAACCTATACTAAATTATATCATTCTCAAGCTGATTCCCAAACGCTGCAATCTTGTTAAAGATTCAGCAACAGAACCTGGAAGCTGGGCGGGTTCCAAGCATTTTCAAGAAATAGATTATGTTCTTTATGACAAAGGCAAAAGGTTGAAATATATTCATTGGGCTGGAATACCGATTACATCTGGTAGTCCTTATTGGCAACTTTGGAAACATTATCGTTATCTGAAGGAGGAAAAACCAAATTTAGTGCAAATAATTTTTAGATATTTGCAGGGATAAATAATATTGTTTGTAGCGATTTGCCGTTGGGAGGGGGCGGGTTTACGAGATTGTTGGTTTTAGGCAATTATGGTTGGTAAAACCCGCCCCTACGAGTTCGGAAATTATACAAAAATAAATCAACTCCACACGATATAAATAATCTGTAGTGAATAATTATGAGCGCTGGCATTTATATTCTAGCAAACGATGTTGTTTTCGACCACTTAGTCGCTTTATTGAACAGTCTCGAAGTGAATGGGGCAAAAGATATTCCTGTTTGCATCATTCCCTATGATGATAACCTGAAAAAAGTGCAAGTAGAAATTGCAACTCGTCCTCATGTCACCCTGTTTGAAAATACCGAGTCAATCATTTTCTGGGAACATTTTGCAACTCAAGTTTGGAAAACTCATGCAAAAGCTCAAAAAGTTTGGCAAGCTAAAGGTTGGACACCTGTTCACTGTTTGGAAATGCACCGAAAATTCTGTTGTTTCGACGGCCATTTCGATAAATTTATCTATTTTGACGCAGACACTCTGTTAATGGGTTCTCTAGATTACATTTATCAAAAACTTGATAAATTTGATTGGGTAGCAAACGATTTTCAATACAAATCAGACCTCAATTATGTATTTGATTTATCATCCCCAAAACTCGCCGAAATTTTCAATTTTGGCAAACTGCACTCTCATATTTTTTGTGCGGGTTGGTTTGCTGCAAAAAAAGGTATTTTAAATCGAAATAACTCAAACCAACTTTTAGAAAACTTGATTTCAGGAGAAGCCGAAATTCTGTCTTTACGGGGAACTGACCAACCTTTATTTAACTATTTAGTCGCCCGCAGCGGCATCTCTTTTTATAACTTTGCTTATCATCAATCGGCAGGGGTAACGGGCAATCATTGGTCTTCTAAATTTGATGTGAGAGATTATGTTCTATACGATAAAGGGCGGCGGTTGACTTACTTGCACTACATGAGTATTTCGGCTGCCAAAATTAATCAATTGTGTGCTGGTGAAGATGTTGAGATTCCTTACCGAGACGTGTTTCTGCACTACCGCTATTTGAATTCGCCGGAAACACGACCAAAACTCGCGCCTCCAAATTTGCTGGTTCGCTTGCAGAGAAATCTCAAAGCTTGGGTAATTCAAAAACTTAATAATGTTCAATTTAAGTTGCGGAATTTTTGGGATAGATAGCATCTAGCTGTACAAAGACTGAATCCACTCCCATTCGCGCCTTAAACCTTCTTCTAAAGCAACTTGCGGCTGATAACCTAAGATTTTCTTGGCTTTAGACACATCCGCGCTAGTGTGCCGCGCGTCTCCCCTGGCTGCTTCTGCAAAATCGATCCGAATTGGTCGATCGACAATTCTCTCTATTGTATCAATAACTTCTTTCAAAACTACCCGACTTCCCCCGCCAATATTAAAAACTTCCCCCGCAGCTTCCGCAACCTCAGCCGCCGCTAAATTCGCCGCAACGCAATCGCTGATAAAAGTAAAATCCCGCGTTTGCAATCCGTCGCCGAAAATTGAAATCGCCTCGTCAAACAAAATCGACTTAAAAAACTTGTGAAAAGCCATATCGGGGCGCTGTCTCGGCCCGTAAACGGTAAAATAGCGCAGCGAAGTAGTCGGAACGCCAAAATTTTTGTAATAAAGTCCGCACAAACGTTCACCGGCTAACTTCGTAATTCCGTAGGGAGAAACCGGCTGCGGACAAGCGTTTTCATTTGTGGGGAAAGCTTCAGCATTTCCGTAAATTGAAGACGATGAAGCATACACAAACCTTTGCAAATTTGGCGCATCTTTGGCCGCTTCTAACAATACTTGGGTGGCGTTAATATTGCGTTCGGTATAGCTGCGGAAACCGTCGCCCCAGCTAGCACGAACTCCCGCTTGCGCCGCCTGGTGAAAAATTACCTCTGTATCGGATAAAAGCGATCGCCAATTCAGAGACAAAATATCGCCTTCCACCAATTTAAAACCAGAATACTTATCAAATTGTGCAATATTCTTGCGCTTGAGAGCCGGATCGTAATAATCGTTGAACTCGTCAACACCTATCACTGTCTCCCCTCGATTTAAAAGAGTTTCTACTAGATTAGAGCCGATAAATCCTGCTGCACCCGTAACAATAAAATTACCCATTCGATTTTAGATTTTAGATTTTAGATTGGAAATTTTATACAGAAATTCCTGCATAAATTGTGAGCCTCTTCTTTCTATTTCTCTGAGTTCTCTGCGTTCTCTGCGGTTCAAAAAGCATCAAATTAGGATAACATTAGAAAACTATCAACCCCCTTCCTTCTCAGAAAAGAGGTTGATAGCTAACTCTCATCCTTCAAAAGAATCTAGATCCAGCGCTTTGGAACCTCCGCGTTCTAGCTCGATTAAAAGCTTACCCAACTGAGTCCAAACTAGCCAGCCCGTGAGTACCGTCAGCGGCAAAGCTAGAACATAAGAAAGTAGTTTTGGGAAGCCAAAAATCTCCATCCCCGAAGCTAAAAATACGCAAATTCCGCCAGCCATTCCCAGAAAAGGTATCAGCAATTGCAGCCCTTGCAGGTTAGCCAAAGTGCGAGTAGAACGATTTTTTGACCACAGTTGTACGGCTTGTTTGAGAGTTGCTTCAAATGCTACACCGGAGGCAATACCTGCTAGTAATCCAGCGGACATTAAAAAATATGGAGGTTCGGGAAAATAATACACGAATAATTCCTTAATTTGGGTAATTGGAAATTGGGAAGTCATTAGTCATTAGTCATCAGTCATTAGTGGTTAGTGGTTAGTCATTAGTGGTTAGTCATTAGTTAGTAGTTAGCAGTCAGAAGGAAATAATTTTCGCCTCTGTTTTCTGAAATCCGCGTATACGGCACTTCCCTGTGGTAAAGAAAGGTAATTGGTAATTAGTAATTTTCTTTTGACTAATGACTGATGACTAATGACTGATGACTAATGACCAATGACTAATGACCAATGACCAATGACTAATGACTAATGACCAATGACCAATGACTAAAATTAAAATCGAGTCAGCGAGGCTCCTGCTGTGGAAAATTCCGTCAAAGCGCCTAGAGCAACGTTGAACAGGCGGCCGGGTTGCAAGTCTTCCTTGACTAAGTTCCACAGGCTGCGAACTTCTTCGGTGTGGAGTCGATCGTCCTCAATCAAAGCCAATATCAATTGGCGTCTCAAAAACGACCCTTCCTCTGACAGCAAGAATTGCAAGCCTAGTTGGGCGGTGGGGAGCAAGTCGAAACTGCGATCGGACCTAGCGATCGCGATCATCTCCTCCAACCTGTTCCACTGGAATTTGCCATCTTTGAATAATACCTCAATCAGACGCCGCCGCAGTGCCGGAGATTCTCCGTTCAACAAACGCCGCGCTACATAAGGATACGCCACCTCAACTATCTTGAAATCGGGATTCAGCGTCAGGGCCAAACCTTCTTCTGTCACCAGAGAGCGAATAATTAAGGCAAATTTCGCCGGCACTCGGAAAGGATAATCGTACATCAACTCCGAAAACTGGTCTGTAATCGTCTTGAAGTTAAAATCTGATACCTTTTCGCCGACGATATCACCCAGCACTGATTCCAGCGCCGGGACGATCGGCATAATATCTGTATCTGGTGTCAAAAAGCCAAGTTTGACAAAATCCTTGGCTAATTGTAAGTAATCTTTGTTGATCAAATGAACGACAGAATCAACCAAAGTTTCTTTAGTTGTTTCTTCCATCTGATCCATCATCCCAAAATCAATGTAAGCCATGCGGCCGTCCGCTAAAGCAAACAGATTTCCCGGATGGGGGTCAGCGTGAAAAAATCCGTGTTCCAGCAACTGCCGCAAACCGCTGCGGACTCCGACTTCAATTAAACTATCGGTATCCAAACCTGCGGCTTTAACACGTTCTATATCTGTCAGCTTGATGCCATCAATCCATTCGAGAGTCAGAACGCATTTTGCAGTATAACGCCAGTAGATACTCGGAACTTTTACTGTCGGGTCGTCGGCAAAATTTGTCGCAAATTTCTCGGCGTTGCGGCCTTCATTGATGTAGTCAATTTCCTCGAATAATTTAATACCGAATTCATCGACTATTAAACACAGGTCGTGACCGAGATTTAGCGGCAGCAACGGGCCCAACCATCCAGCCGCCCACCGCATTAAATAAAGGTCAAGGCTCAAGATTGGTAACAGATTCGGTCGCTGAACTTTAACTGCTACTTCTTCTCCGGTGAGGAGGCGAGCTTTGTACACTTGACCGAGACTTGCCGCAGCGACAGGTTCGGGAGAGATTTCGCTGTAGGTTTCGCTAATTTTGCGATCGAGTTCCGCTTCAATAATCTCAAAAGCTCGCACGGAGTCAAACGGCGGCAACTGATCCTGAAGTTTGATCAGTTCTTCGAGAAAGTCTTTGCGGATCAAATCCGGTCTGGTAGAAAGGGCTTGGCCGACTTTAATGAAAGTGGGGCCCAAGCGAGTGAGTATTTGTCGCAGGTGGGTGGCTCGTTCCGGCTGGTGTGTTGCGACTTCGTGCTGCCAACTGTCCCACAGCATCCCCAGCACAAAGCCTGCAAAAGACCAAATAACGGTAATTGCGCGCCAAATTGCTTTCCAAGGACGTTTGCGGTAATACTGAGCGATCGCTTGTGGATCGTAGCGTCTAGCCTGAGTGAATTGATACTGAGGCACTCGTTTATTTTCCTCTTATCTTCTGAAAATTACAGGTTAAATTGAGAATTGGGCATCGGGCATCGGGCATCGGGCATCGGGCATCGGGCATCTGGCATCGGGCATCTGGCATCGGGCATCGGGCATTGGGGATTAGAAGTCGAAAGTTCCAACATTATTTATTCTTTATTCTTCCTTCTTCCTTCTTCCTTCTTCCTTCTTCCTTCTTCCTTCTTCCTTCTTCCTTCTTCCTTCTTCCTGAAATCCGTTACATCCGTTACATCCGTTACAGAATCCGTTGCCGAACTTCCTTCTTCATCATTGACCGATCGCATTCCAAGTTTTAGGCGAGCGGAAAATGCACCCGTTCGATGCGGATTGCTAGCCTAAATTTGTTTCTTTTCATTAAATATAGTACTTGACAGTCCCCGTCGCTTTAGCGCGGGGATTCTTAAGACTTTCCAGCCTTAATACCCCTATTGCCAGGGTTTCCGGGCGCAATCCTTTTGCCAAAAATGGCGGTCTGCTATCCTAGTCTTACAACTAGCTCCTCGGTCGTGACTTTCCTCCAGTCCGGGGGTAGGTTTTAACGTCTTTTACTGACGATTTAATCGGTTCAGAATCTTAGTATTGGTTGTGATTAATTATTTTGAGCATCCGTACTGCTGTTAAGCTAGATACTTGATTTCTCAAAATTCGCAACTTTCGACTCTTTTGACGATAGCACACTTGCCAGACATTTGTGCAATTGGTATATGTGATAGGCAGGATAAATCCTGCCATGCCCTTTCATCCCTGGACTAAAGTCACAGGGTTTTCAGGGTATTTTTTATAAAAGTACAAGCGATCGGTCAAAATACTTAACGGCTCTCCCCGATCCCTGCACATTCTCACAGCACTGCAACCCTGCAATTCTTTTCTCCTCCTGCGTTTCCCTCGCTGATGCCATCGCACCAAAGCTACCGGATGCGATCGCCCTTAGCCAAGCAATCTTTCAGACCATAAATCGTCCGCTCTTGTTGATCCCTAGAAAGTTCCGGGAACATCGGCAAAGACAAGACTTCGCGACAAACTTGCTCAGCCTTTGGCAACTGACCTGCTTGATAAGCCAAAGATTTGTAAACAGGTTGCAGGTGCAAAGGTAACGGATAGTAAACCATCGAACCGATGCCAGCTTCCTGCAACTGAGCCCGCATCCAATCTCGAAAATCACCAGAGGGATTTTGCCCGTCTTCTGGACTTGTCAGCCGGATCGTGTATTGATTCCAAACTCCTTTTGCTTCGGGCAATTCTTTGGGGACGGCAACTCCGGGCACGCGGGAGAGAAATTCGCTGTAAAGTGTGGCGTGCGAACGTCGCTGGGCGTTCCAACTGTCGAGATACCGCAATTTAATGCTGAGAATCACCGCTTGCAGGGCATCTAAACGGCTGTTGCAGCCGATTTCTTCGTAGAAATACCTAGAAGACTGTCCGTGTTCTTTGAGCATCCGCATCGAAGCTGCGAGGGCCCGATCGTTTGTCGTCACCGCGCCACCGTCACCGCAAGCGCCTAAATTTTTGGTCGGATAAAAACTGAAGCAGCCGACATGGCCGATGCTGCCGACTTTTCGAGACTGCCACTGGGCCCCGACAGACTGGGCGCAATCTTCAATTACGGCTAAATTGTGTCGAGTCGCAATTTCCATCAGCCGAGTCATGTCTACCGGTTGGCCGAAGATGTGCACTGGCATAATTGCCTTGGTTTTTTCAGTAATTGCCGCTTCGATGAGTTCGACATCCAAATTAAAAGTATCGGTGTCAATATCGACAAACACCGGAGTTGCGCCGACGGCGCTAATTGTCTCAGCCGAAGCAAAAAAGGTAAAAGGAGTGGTAATCACTTCATCGCCAGGGCCAATTTTGAGAGCTCGCAAGGCCAAAATCAAGGCATCTGTGCCGGAGTTGCAGCCAACGCACTCGGAAACTCCCGTGTACTCGGCGAACTCTCGTTCAAAACTCTTTACGGCCGGGCCGCCTACGTAGCCGCCAGAGGCCAGCACTTTTTGCACCGCAGCGGTTATCTCGTCGCCAATCTGGGCGTATTGGCGGGTTAAGTCGAGGGGGGGGACATTATTCACTCTTCACACCACAAATTTCAAGCATTATCAAAGCAAATTCTTGCAGCAAAACTGTTTCTCAGAAACGTTTATTCAAATATCTTATATTTGGACAGGCAAACAATCACGTTATCTAAAGGGTGGGCCGGTGTTAATTCTGCTAGATTTTACAGATTTGGGTTGGGCTTTGGGGATGGTGGCGATCGCGATCGGGCTTTCGGCGTGGCAGGGATTGGGGTTGGAGGGGGCGATCGCGATCGCCGCGGGGCGCACCCTGATCCAGCTAATCTTAGTCGGATACGTGCTCGCAGTCATATTTGACCCCGAGGGTAAAAATCCTTGGCTGGTTTTAGCAGTTTTAGCAATCATGCTGACAACAGCTAGCATGGTTGCCAGCAACCGCATCAGCAAAAAAATCAAGTACCTACTCCCGTTAGTTTCGGGTTCAATATTGATCGGTACGGCGTTTACTCTCGCCTATACAAACTTGCTAATTTTGCAACCTGACCCTTGGTACGAACCGCAATACCTGATTCCCTTAGCGGGTATGATCTTGGGCAATGCGATGAACTCTGGGGCGATCGCCGGCGAAAGACTTGTGAGTACAGTTAACAGCAGCCAGTTAGAAATAGAAACCCATTTAAGTTTAGGTTCGACGCCGCAGCAAGCAGTAAAACAGTACCGCAAAGATGCAATTAAAGCTGGATTAATTCCCACTTTAAATACAATGACGGTGGTAGGAATCGTGACTTTACCGGGAATGATGACAGGTCAAATGCTGAGCGGTGTCAGTCCTCTTGATGCAGCATCTTACCAGATTTTGATTATGTTTGTGTTAGCGCTGGCAACTTTAATCGCAACTCTGCTGTTGACTGAGGGATTGTGTCGGAGGTTTTTTAATCAAGATGCACAATTGATAAAATGGTAATTGGGAATTGGGCATTGGGCATTGGGAATTGGGCATTGGGAATTGGGCATTGGGCATTGATAATTGATAAGTGGTAAGATAATGTAGGTAGGAACTTGCATTTGGCACTATTTTTAAGAACAGGCAAGATGCCTGTTCCACAAGACTTAAATTTTCTTGTGGGGTGGGGGGGAACAGGCAAGATGCCTGTTCCACAAAGAGTGAGTTTTATTGTGGGGTGGGCTTCTAGCCCGCCCGCCCATAATTCAGGAGAATAGCCATGATTCAAACTGCAACTAAACCGCTAACTTTTGAAGAATTTGCGGAATGGAAGCCCGAAAATGCACGTTATGAACTGCACAATGGAGAGATTGTTGAAATAGCCCAGCCACCGGGAAAACATGAAGAAGTTATCGGTTTCTTAGCCTCGAAATTAACTCTTGAATTTGTCAGACTAAAGCTTCCGTACCTAATCCCCAAACAAGCATTAGTTAAGCCGCCGGAAAACGAATCAGCCTATTCGCCCGATATTCTAATCTTAAATCGCCCAAATGTAGCATCAGAACCTCTATGGAAAAAGTTTTCAACTGTGATTCAAGGCGCATCAATTCCGCTCGTTGTTGAAGTCGTCAGCACGAATTGGCAAAATGACTACATCAGGAAAGTGGGCGAATACGAACTAATCGGGATTCCTGAATATTGGATTGTGGATTATCTCGGGTTGGGTGGCCGCAGGTTTATTGGCAATCCCAAACAACCAACGATATCGGTTTATCAGTTGGTTGAGGGCGAGTATGAGGTGAGTTTGTTTCGGGGAAATGATAGGATTGAGTCGCCAACTTTTCCAGAGTTGAATTTGACGGCACAACAAGTTTTTCAGGCGGGATTGACTGGGGATACCGATTAGTTTTGAATGAACAGGACTTATGCAATAAGGGATTTTACGCGCTACTCATAGCGGTAATGTGCACATTGCAAACCTGCAATATAGAGGTGATGCGTAAATCCTGAATTACTTTTTTAATCAGATAAAATAATTGGAATTAATCGTGCCTCGATTTCATCAATATAGGCTGTTAACCCTGTACGATCGCCTTTTTGTCGCAGATATTCCAGACTCGTCTCTTCCCAGCACTGTTGTTCGCGCTGCATTCTGCCACCTGTTAGCTCTTTGACAACTACTTTAGGATTTCTAATGCGATCGGGTTCTTCAAATGAGTTAGAGCGTAGTCTGTGTGAATCTTTACAAGGATCGAAATTTAATTTGGTCTCGATCTCTTCTAAAATTCGTGTTTCCTCTTGATTAGATGGAATAAACCCATTCAAGACCCAGGCTTCCCGCATTCTGTCGGCTGTACCAATAATAATTTCTAATTTAGGTTGTCGATTGATGTGTTCAGAACGTGCTTGCTCAATACCTTCTCTTCGCTGAGGTTGATTGTCTAAATCGCGGATCAGGAGAACTGCTTTAATTTGTCGTGTTTTTTGAATAAATCGTACTAAATTAATAATTTTTATAGCTGCTGCACCATCAGCTTTTAAGGCTCCATCTTTACGATGACCTAAATACCTTGGAGGACGGAATCCTAAGCTTTGTTGGAAATTATCTATAATTTGATTAATATTTTTCCAGCAAGAATTCTCGGTGCCAGCTTCTAAACCACTCCATTGAAATAGATGTTGCAGCATCTCAGGTTCTAACCAATCAATTTTTTGTACTAAAATGCGATCGGCTAATTTAGTAGCGGTTCGTGCATCTGCGCTACTTTCTACAATTACGACAAACTCAATCATTTCTTTCTCCTGCAACCACCCAATCTTCCCCTTCGGCATCCCAAAATTCGCCAGTGGTTAAAGTTTGTTTTGCCCATTCTACATCAGGATGTTCATCCAATCGTTTGCAACGAGTCACACCTGAAGTGTTGTTACTTAATACGTGGACTTGAGAAGGAATAAGTTCATCGACAATGTAAGGAGAATGGGTCGAAAAAATAATTTGCAGGTTGCGGTTTTCTTGAATAATTTCCTTAAAAACAGCGATTAATTCTCGTTGCGCTTTTGGGTGGAGTCCTTGTTCAACATCATCTAGTAACACTAAATTAGGTTGATTGAGATCCATCAAAACAGTCAATAATCCGAGAGCGAGCATTGTTCCTTCGCTAATCGCATGGGCTGGAATACGCTTACCGGTATTCATATCTAGGACAACTTCTTTCCCTACAATTTCCTGACTTTCTTCGTAGGAGATAGATTTGCCATCGACTTCAATTAAGCGTTGGCGACTGACCATAACTTTGGCTCGTTTCACGCCTACTTCGCGTACACCTGGTACAATCCGTTTCAACATTTCTTGTAAAGATTGAAATTCATCTGGATATTCGTCACGAAGATAGTCTAAGGTAGGTGCTAAGCCTGAACCATCGAACTCAACTCGTGGCGTAATTGCATCGCTGTAAGCTGCTTTAGCAAGATTAGTAGCTACTAGCTTAAGATGAACTGAGTGTCTCAAAGATTTAGGAAGTGGATATTTAGCATCGCTTAGTGAACTTGACCATCCTTGCACATTTCCAGGTTCTCCATCCACTTTCCATGATGCTATCGGAGACCAAGCAGGGTCAAAGCTTTGTGTCCAGCTATAGGAAGCTTCCCAATCAGCCCGAGGATGGTATCCCCAAAAACCACTTGCAGTAACAGACATATTATCTTGCCCAATTGTCGTAATAAATTGAGGCGCTCTTTCGTGATAAAAAATATTGTCAAATGATGAATTAGCAAGCCGACTGAGATAATGCAATGCTTGCAAAACTGATGTTTTACCCGAACTGTTTTGTCCTACGAGTGCGTGTAGGCGTGAACTATCTAAACTAAGTTCTGTATCTTTATGACTTTTGAAATTATGAAGTTTGACCTTTTCTAGCATTTGATTGCTAATATTATTTTATACAGTTTGATTGCCGAAATTGTAGCGTGTGTTCGGATGTTCTAAGTTGTTAGCGCGCATTTAATTGTAACAATCATGTTTCTTGAAACAATGAGTGGGGCGTTGCTCCTAGCCCGCCCCAAAAACTAAAATTAAATACCGTAACAGCTTACTTCGGTTCGTGACTCCCAATCCGCTTGCCATCGCCATCGTACACCTGCATCGGGATTTTGGCATTTTCGGCGATCGCCTCCAAAGCTTTTTGCAACGTTTGAACGTGCTGTTCTACAGCTTGGCGAGTCTTGGGAGCATTGTTGTTGTTGGCTTGGATGAAAGTTGTTTGCAGTTTCTGCACGTAATCTGGAGTCATCTGCACCGCAATCAAACCTTTGCTAACAGTATAGTCGCAAATCTTGGGGTTGCCTTTACAAGTTCTATCTAAATCCGTCCGCGCTTTTTGCAGGTTCCTTTCTTCTTGCAATCTTACTTCTGCTTGCTGCAATGAAGTTTTGTAGGAAGCGAGCAGCGGTTGGGCTTTCTGGGAATATGAAGTTGCCTCCGGAACTTGCTCGGCGTAACTCAAAGCTCTCCGCCAGTATTCCGATGCCTTAAACCAGCCGTTTTTGCCCTCAAAAATTCTCGCTTGCGCTGCTAAAGTCACTGCTTGAGTGTAGGCATTTTCCGAAATTCCTTCGACATTTTTGCGTTCGCGTGCTTGTGAAAGCTTGGTTTCGTATTTCGGAACTAGGAGTTTACCTTGTTGGTAAGATTGCGTACCGGTGGGAATTTCTGATAGGATTTCGAGGGATTTTTCCCAACCTGATTGCACTTGATCCCAAGTCTCGGCAGTAGTCGCTACTGCTTCGCGAGCTTCTGCTATTTGGGCTGTACTTTTGGCTTCGAGCAGTGTTTTTTCGGCTTGTTTCTCTGTGCTTAACTGCCGATTTCCAGTTGCTAAATTCTTCCGGTATTCCTTCGCCTTTTTCTGAGCAAACGGATAAACTGGGCTGTCTTTGGGGATTTCTCCGAGTTGGGCGATCGCACTTTGCCACAGAGATTGCGCTTCCTGCCCGTTCTCGGCAGAATAAGGCGGATTTTTGGTTTTCTCGGCTGCCGATCGTGCGAGGCGCGCTGCATCGATCGCAGAGTTTACATTCTGACTTTGCTTGCGGTAGTTTTCTAGGGCGCTTTGAGCTTCACCGCGATGAATTGACCATGAGGGAATCGGTTCCAAAAGGGCGATCGCCTGTTTTAACTGTTCCTGCGCTTCCTCGGGACTGCTAGCAACTTTTGACGTTTTCAGCGTCTTCGCCGAATTTTCGCTCAACTGTTTGGCCTTAGCTAATTCAGTACATTCTCCAATGACGCAGGGGCGGCTCAGCAGGTAATAACCGCCTGCCAAAATTGCCCCCGCGATGCTGATGATTCCAGCCGCAGCCAGCATCGCCAACGGTGAATGTTTGGGCTTTTGGGCAACTGTTACCGCAGGCTCCATATCTAGCGGATTGAAGGGATTTTCTGCAAAATCTCCCGGAATTGTAGCTACCTTAAAGGCGATCGGCTCAGAATTGCTGGAACTCTCAGAAAAATTGGGGAAATATTCTTCATCCCATGCATCTTTCCCATCGGTTTCTAACGGTATCTCCTCCTCTACATCCGCAGTCTGGGCCGCATTTTGTATTAAAACTATCCCCGTTTCTTCGGTCGGGATATTTTCGGTTTTTTTGAACAACTGCACTGTTTTTGGTCTTGACAAAACCGGGTGGTGCATGGTAAAAGAATGGAAAGCATAAGGCTGTTTTTGCCCGGTAATTTTTAGGCAAAGTCCAATCTGTTGAATAGCTTCCGGTTCTATTTCGAGAATTGCTGCTTCTAGCACCGCAAAAGTCGGTTTCGCTTTGAGAACTAAACTGCGCGGGTGTTCTCCCACAACCGTTAAAGATTCATCTCGAAAATCGCAACTGATATAAAGCGGTAATTTTTTAAATCCGGCTGCTTGCAAGTGCTGCTGCAACTTTACTTCTAGAATTTGGGCGTTGCTTTGTCGCGCTGCTACTGTCATATTTTTCCTCTGTCTGATATCACCACTTTCGATTTTTGATTTGGGATTTTAGATTGCGGAACTGTTGGGTTTTTTGATTTGTTTGAACTTCGGCACTGATTCATTCCAAATCTTAACTCTTAAAATTCAAGTTGCAACAAAATCTTAACTCTCAAATCTCAACTTGCAAGGTCTCTCCATAACTTTCGCTGTAATAAACTTGAGTCACGTCAAAACGCCCGCCGTATTGTTTCAAAGGTTCTGCTGCATAACCCAGCGGCAGCAAACAGCAAACATCTACTTCTTCGGGAACTTGAAAGGCTTCTTTCACCTTAGCGCTGACAAAACCTTCCATCGGACAACTGTCTACTCCAAAGCTTTTAGCTGCAATCATTAAGTGGGCTACTGCGAGCATTGTATGCCTGTTTGTCCAAGTTTCTAGGGACTCGAAGCAGGGATGGTACTCGAACAATTGCGGGATTGCTTGCCGCATATAACCGGCTAAATTGTCATTCATTGCGCCTGCGGCTTTGCCCAATTCGATGACGGCTTCGGTGTTTTCGGGCCCGGCGGCGCGCCGATCGCCGCAGCAGATTAATACTACTGGCGCTTCTACCACTTGGCGCTGGTCGAAAGCGCAAGCTTTTAATTTTTCCTTGCTTGCTTGTGTTTGAACTACGATAAACCGCCAAGGCTGCAAGTTGTAACCGGAGGGCGATCGCACTCCCAATCGCAAAATCTCTGCCAATATTGCTGGCGGAATCGGATCTGGTTTGAAGCTGCGCGCGGCCCGCCGGCTTTCGATCGCTGTTTTAACATTAATTGAAGGTTGGATTTCAATTGTCATGGATTATTGGTTATTGGTAATTGGTTATTGGTAATCGAGAATTGATAATTGGTTATTGGAAATTAGAACAACAACTATCAACTGCAAACTGCAAACTGTCAACTGTCAACTGTCAACTGTCAACTGTCAACTGCCCATTGACTTATCCCAAGCCCAACTCGCGCTTGAGCAAATTAATCGACTTAGAGCCGATGTAATTTTCCGAGCATATCAGTTGCGGCGGACGAATAATATCTTCTCTAGCCGCATTGATGGCAGCTTTTACTGTAGCAAAACTCGGTTGGTCGCAGAAAATTGTTCTGGCCGATCGCACGATCGAGTTAATCTTGTAGGCATCTGACAGCAAAGCCGTCATCACCAGCAAATCCTCTCCCCGGAGGCTGTGGATGATGACTTCGGTCGATCGCAGCATTCCCGGGCTCAGGCTGACTAAACCCAAATAACTGTCTTTCGGCAAACCCCCCACTAACTGTATCTCCTGAACGTAGTCGTAGATGTCTACGGGAATGACTCGCACCGAACGCGGTGCCGAAATCGATTCTGCTTCTCCGATAAAATACCGGCTGGTGATCACAGTCCCCGAAGAGATTTGATCGAGAAAAGTACCTAACTCTTCCATCGGCACTAACTGGATGGGGATACGCAGAGCTTGTTCGAGTTCTTTCGCCATCAGCTCGCCCACGCCGATGTCTTCTGTGGGGGCTGTGACGACCACTCGCGCGCTGCACCGAAGCCGCCAGTCAATTTCGGCCAAAAATAATTCCCTAGCTTGGTTGAGCGTACAGCCCTGTCCCAGAAGCTGATCGAGACTTTCTTGCACTATTTTGTTGGCAAGGGGATATTCATCGAGGATCGGGGATTTGAGTTTGCTGCCGCCTTCGTGGCCTTGAGCGCGGACGTAAATGCCCGATCCGGCTTGGGCTTCTACGAGTCCGGTATTTTCGAGCTGTCGGTATACTTTGCTGATGGTGTTGCGGTGCAAACCCGTCTGCATGGCTAGCTGTCTGGTGCTGGGCAAGCGGTGTCCGGGCGGAAATTGTCGCGAGGCGATCGCAAACCTGATTTGATTGAATAGTTGGGTGGATGCTGGAATATCGCTATCTGTTTGAATATGAAATTGAACCATCTTAAGGGCTCCGAGGACTTCAACTTAGTATTTTTATAACGTCGAGTACCGCGCATAGAATTGCTCGGATATCTCTGTCTATAGCATAATCTGATTTGGTTCATCTGCGGAGGCCGTTCTGCCGAGCGAGCGATCGCGCCTTCGATGCGATCGCAGCCTCGGGAATTTCCCTCAACAATCAGGTACTTTCAAGTCTTAGTTTTATTTACTCTCAGATTTTGAGAGCGCTTGCTGTTTTCTACCATTCAGGAAATAAGTCCGCATTTTCCCTTTACCTTTAATCTCGATCTCGCCGCGATCTTCAAATTCATATTTATCCTGCAATAAATCATAAGTATAGTGGCTGACTTGAATTCTGCCTGGTATGCCGTGAGATTCCATGCGGCTAGCTGTATTTACGGCATTTCCCCACAAATCGTAAATAAATTTTTTAGTGCCGATTACCCCCGCTACCACCGGGCCGCTATTAATCCCGATTCGGAGGTCAAACTTCGCGTCTAGCTTCACATTTAATTCGTCAATTGCTGCTAGCATATCCAGCGCCATTTCGGCGATCGCCTCTGCGTGGTCTGGGCGTTCAATGGGAATACCGCCTGCTACCATGTAAGCGTCCCCGATAGTCTTGATTTTTTCTAAGCCGTGCTTCTCAGTCAGTTGGTCAAAAGCTGAGAAAATTTCATTCAGCAAGTACACTAATTTAGTTGCGGACATGGTGGTAGAAATTTGGGTAAAATTCACCAAGTCAGCAAAAAGAATTGTTGCTTTTTCAAACTTATCCGCAATCAGCCCCGGTTGGTACTTCAACCTGTCGGCGATCGGTTCTGGCAAAATATTTAGCAGTAAACTTTCAGTTTTTTTCTGTTCTTTTCTGAGTGCAGATTCCATCTGCTTGCGCTTGGTGATCTCGTGAAAAAACACAGAAATACCGTCGTAACCCGGAAAAGCCCGGACTTCCAACCACACTTTTAAGGGGGGATAATAGTTTTCAAAAGTCACTTCAACTTGTTTGGCTACAGCTTCATAATATTTTTCATAAAATACCGAATTTACTAAGTCGGGAAACTCTTCCCAAATATTTTTACCAAAAAGTTCTTCGGGCGATCGCTGAAAATATTGCGATGCTTTGTAATTGACGTAAGTAAACCGCCACTGGGGGTCTAGAGCCAAAAAACCATCGCTCATTCCTTCTAAAAAATTGACAATTTGCTCGTCACTAGAACGGAGTTTTGCTTCTACTTGTTTCTGTCTGACCTGCGCGCGCTTTAATTTAGTCAGATTAATTCGCAACTCCATTTGGGTGATAATTTGCTTTCCTAAAGTCCGCAGCGCTTCTAGCTGTTCTGGAGTCAGATTGCGAGGAACTGTATCTATCGCGCACAAAGTGCCCAGCGGGAAACCGTCAGCAGTTACTAGCGGCGATCCAGCATAAAATCGAATATTCGGATCGGAAGTTACTAGCGGATTGCCGGCAAAGCGATCGTCTTCTAGAGCATTCGGTACAACTAGCAATTCGTTGGGATTTAAAATAGCGTGAGCGCAAAAAGCTAACTCTCTCGGAGTTTCTAGCGCTTTCAGACCGACTTTTGATTTAAACCATTGCCTGTTAGAATCTATTAAGCTTACTAAAGCAATAGGAGTGCCGCAAATATAAGATGCTAAAGCTGTTAGGTCATCAAAAGCTACTTCGGCCTCTGTGTCGAGAATCTTGTAGCGGTGAAGTGCTTCTAGCCTCTCTGCTTCGTTGCTGGGCAAAGGCGCAGCTTGCATCGGCGGCGGGGATACATCTTTCTGAAAAATGCGCGCAAGTCTCTGTGCTGCGAATTTTTGGACTTGCGCGGCAAGTTTTTCAACTAGCATCAAAAGACCTATTTGCCAACCTTTATTCATATTTCTTTATTTTTTCTCACACTTGATTGAACTGCGGGCGATCGATCTAATTCGATCGATACTTACGTATTTACCGCAATTAACTCCTCAATCTCCAGAGCTTTTGTTGGCAATTTCCCTGTTAATACTTCTCTACCCCATTCGCTTACAAGTATATCATCCTCAATCCTGATTCCCCGCACGTCTGCGAATTTTTTCAACTCGTCCCACTTTACAAAATCTTTATATTTGGTGCGAGTTTCCGAGTTATTTAAGATTGCCGGAACTTGATAAAATCCCGGTTCGATCGATACCAGCATTCCCGATCGCAAAACTCGATTCAGCCGCAAAAATCCCAAGCCAAACCGACTGCTTCTAACTCTCCCTTCTTCATAACCGGCCAAATCTCCAAAATCTTCCATATCGTGAACATCCAAACCGATTAAATGTCCGATTCCGTGGACAAAAAACAGCGCGTGAGCGTCCATTTCTACCAAATCTTCAACATTCCCCTGCAAAATGCCCAAATCAACCAATCCTTCCGCCATAATTCGAGCAGCTAAAAGGTGAATGTCTTGATATTCCACGCCCGGACTAATTTTCTCAATACAAGCATCGTGGGCTGCCAAAACTACATCATAAATCGCTCTTTGAGTCGGAGAAAACTTCCCAGAAACCGGCCAAGTGCGAGTCACATCAGCAGCCCATCCCATTGAAGTTTCCGCACCGACATCTGCTAACAGCAAATCTCCGGTTTGTAGGGGATTGTGATAATGTTCGCTGTGCAGGACTTCCCCATGCACAGTCACGATACTGGGATAGGCATAGGTCATATTTTCCGAGATGATGACACTTTCCATTGCAGCGCGCACCCCTGCTTCAATTCGAGCAGTTCGAGTTGCCGCCATCCCCGCTTTGTGAGCTGCTACGGTGACAGCAGCAGCTTGACGCAATTCGACCAAACCGGCTGCATCGTGGCTCAGGCGCAGAGATACGATCGCCTTGGTTAATTCTAGGTCGATTCCGGTTGGGGATTTGGGCGGTGCCAGAGGGCGATCGAGAATTTGAGACTGTTGCAACTGAGTCCAAGAATCCTGAACGGCGATCGTTGCTGCATTTGTCGTTAGCGGAACCCTCGAAGAGGATCGCGATTTCAATTCGGCCATTGGAAAAGCAGCATCAGCCCCAATTAGTTCAGCAATTTCTGCTCTTTTCGGCATTTCCCCGTGCCAAAGAGTGCTGCTAGGAGGTGCGTCATCTAAGAACAGTTCTAATTTGCCCGATTCTAAGCCAATAGCAGCATTTTCTAAGGGTAAACCAGCAAAATATAGAAAGTGACTGCTGGCGCGAAAAGGGAAAGTAAGAGCCGGATAATTGCGAGGAATACTGCGGCCTGACCAGAGAATTACCGGAAAATCAATTAAACTGGCCAGTTTTTGCCGCCGTTGGTGTAGAGTATTTGTTAACAAGTCATAACCTTTTGTAATTTGCATGGGTAAAAACCGATAATCTTGAGTTTGGTTTGGAGTAAGCCACGAGTCCTTTGATTCTCCGCATTAAAGCACTAAAGTTTTGACTGCCAACTTGGCAGCCATTTTTGGAAAAAGTCTAATTTCGATCTTCTTTTTTCCCATCATTTTTAGGGCGGTCTTTTCGATCGTCTTTGTCGTCATCGCCAGCATGATTTTGTTAAACAGGAACCCTGCCCGAATGGGAGGAAAAAAAGGCTGAAAGTGCTAAGATGTTACGCATTTAAACCACTAACGAGGCCTGTAGGGTGCGTCAGCTAGAACACTTACGCTTACAAGGGAAACGAGAAAGGAGCCGTGGCACCCTACAATACTATTTTAAATGTGTAACAGCTTAGTGGACAGCAAATTAGCAGAAATGTCACAACACCCGCAGCCCAATTTGTTTGTCGGGTTTTTGTTGATTTTGTGACAGAAGCGATCGCCTGTATTGACTGTTTTATATTTTAGACTTTAAAGTATAAGTAAATTCACTGAAAAAACATGAAAATTTCTCACAAATCTCCTCAAACTTCCCTGCAAGTACGCGACTGGCCGATCGCACACTTACCGGGGTTGAGCAAGGAAAACCAATCTCAACTGGTAGAGTGCAGCATCACCACAACCGGACAACTAATTCGCATGACGAAAACACCGGCTGCGAAAGAGTTGCTAGCGCATCAACTACAGATTAACATTCAATCTGTTAATAAATGGGTAGCGATGGCAGATTTGGCTCGAATTCCGAGTGTAGGCTGTCAGTATTGCGGGCTGCTGCTGCACGCCGGCGTTGCTTCTGCGGCTCAATTAGCTCAAATGCCCGTAGAGAGATTGCACCAACAAATCTTAAGGCTGCACGTAGCGACAATGCAGCGCAATGATTTGACTCCTTCGGTCGATCGCGTGCAAAAATGGATTCAACAAGCTAAATTAGTCAGTTGTTAGTTGTCAGTTGTTAGTGGTCAGTTGTTAGTTGTCAGTTGTTATTAGCCAACAGTCAGCAGTCAACAGTCAGCAGCCAACAGTCAACAGTCAACAGTCAACAGTCAACAGTCAACAGTCAACAGTCAACAGTCAACAGTCAACAGTCAACAGTCAACAGTCAACAGGCATTATTATGTCAATTCAAGTTTACGGAATCCCGAACTGCGGAACCTGCAAAAAAGCTTTCCAGTGGCTCAAAGATAGCGACATTAATTACGAGTTCATTAACACAAAAGAACAGCCGCCAACTCGCGAAACAATTCAAAAGTGGGTAGCTGCTTTGGGTTTTCAACCGATGCGAAATACTTCCGGTCAATCTTACCGCGCTTTGGGCGATGACAAGAAAAATTGGACTAGCGAACAGTGGGTGGAGGCTTTTGCAAAGGATGCGATGCTGCTGAAACGTCCTCTTTTCGTTAAAGATGGAACGGCTGTTTTAGTAGGTTTCAAAGAAGATGTAATTCGAGAAAAATTGGGGCTTTCAAGGGGATGAGTTCAGCCTGTTGTTCGCCGCATAAACTTCATTTCCCCCACATCATCTGTGAAACCCCAACGCTCGTAAAACGGCATCATGTTCGGCAAACAATTAAGAGCGAAACTCTCCACGGCTTGCAGTTCGCGATGATTTAACACTGCATCCATCAACACCTTACCCAGTCCACATTTTCTGTGTGTCGGCTTGACAATTACATCAAAAATCATCGCTCTGTATACGAAATCGGTAATGACGCGGGTAAAGCCAATTAGCCGATCGCCCTCATCGACCAAACCAATGATAACATCAGTCGCCGCCAGCATTTTCACAACATCCTCCCGCGTCCGCTTGTCGCTCCAAAACTCGTTTTTGTACAAATCCATCAAGTCGGAAACCTGGCTTTCGGTCAAAGTTTTGACCATCCGGTACTTATCCATTTTATCGGTCATACTCTACTTTACCGTAATCTAGTTTAATTGCGCGATCGGCTAAATCAAAATAGCGATCGTCGTGACTAATCACAAACACCGTTTTTCCCCGTTGCTTCAACTCCGGTAACAACTGCTTGTAAAAAATATCCCGGAAAAATGGGTCTTGATCCGAAGCCCATTCATCAAACAAATAAATCGGTCTATCTTCCAAATACGCCGTCAGCAAAGCCAGCCGCTTTCGCTGTCCCTGAGACAAAGCCGTAGTTGACAAAACTCCGTCTTTCACCTGAACTTTATTATCCAAATGAAACTCTCGCAAATACTCAGCCGCCTGCTTGTCCAAATCGTGGTTAGCCATCCCCAAAAGCCTTTCAAACAGATAAAAATCCGAATAAATCGCAGAAAAATGCTGCCTGTACCACTCTCGATTTTCCTCAGTAATTGGCTGGCCATCTAGGAGAATTTTTCCCGATTCAGGAATGTACAAACCAGTGATTAACTTAGCTAAAGTAGACTTACCGCTGCCATTTCCGCCAATTATAAACACCAATTGACCAGGATGAAACTTCAAATTCAGCTCGCCCAAACTAAAATTGCTGTCTTCTTTTTCTCCCGGATAGCTGTGAATTACTCGATTTAACTCCAGCGTCTCCCACTGAGCCGTGTCAGGCAGTTTAACCGTTGAATTTATCTCAGCTTGACTTGCCAAAGCCAATCCCATTCTCTCTATCTTTTCCACAGAAGTGTTAGCACGAAAAATCGCCGGCAACCTTTGCAAAATATTATTAAACGGAGACATCAAATAGGTACTTGTCAGAATGTAAGCTGACAAAACAGGAGTAGAAACTGGCACAAATTTGGGTAAGGCAAATAACAACAAACCCATCAGCATAAAAAACAGCAACTGGCCAACTCCCATCGCAACTGCACCAGTATTCAAAGCAGTCACGTTATAATCGCGGGAAGCATCAGCACTCACCTGCAATTCCGTAAAAAACTCTTGGCGGCGCAAGGAGTGCAGTTTTAGTTCCTTAATTCCATCAGTAATACTGCGAAAATGCTTAAACAATATATCTTGTTCTTCTCTGGCTAAATCGAAGAATTTCCGCATTTTATTGAGCAACAACTGCACCGTGCCAATCGTCAGCACCATAAAACAAAATACAACAACAAAAACTGTACCCGAAATCGTGCTTAAATAAGTTAAGCAGCCGACAACAACGGCGATATCAACACAGAGAAAAGGAATCAAAAATATAGTATTAGAAAGAGTTCCCACATCATCAGTCAGAGTTGCCAGCAAGCGGTTAGCGCCCAACTCTTCCAAATTCCGCAAAGGAGTAGACAAAATGCCGCGGCTCAAACTCAGACGCAGGTTATAAACCGCTTCTTGAGAAAGGTAGATTAACAAAAATTGGGAGACAAAGCCACTCAAGAGAGCCAAGATTGCTAATCCCGCAAAATACCAGACTAAATTACCATTGGAATTGTCGTTAATTGCACGGTTAATTAGGGAAATTAACATAGCGCTGCAACCGCCGCTGATTAAGCCTGTGAGTATGGCGATGGAAACATTTAACCAAGAAGCTTTTAATAGTAACCAAATTACATTCATGCGATTTTACTTTTTCGATCTTAATAAATGTTCTATCGTTCGGATTTCAGTCCTATCTCATCGGATGCGGACTAAAGTACGAACGATAAAACCAAATTACTGATGCGGACTAAAGTCCTCACTACGAATCAAATTACTGATGCAATTCAGTCTCGTCTGTTTCAAATACTACTTTATTGTAAATCTCGCTCATCGACATTTGCACTCCCATCGCAGCGAAAGAAACTGTTGCCGCTTCTCCCTCATATTCCTGAAACAACCATTGATTCGATTCATTTTTAATATACTGTGCGACTAAGAATTCGGATTGATTGACTAATATATACTCGCGGAATTCAGGAATCGAGCGATAAAACCGAAATTTATCCTCTCTATCGAAATCCTTGGTAGACTTAGAAAGGACTTCCACAATCATGATTGGATTGAGTATCTCGTCGGTGTGTCCTTCCGTAAAAACTGGTTTTCCTTCAATCACCATAATATCCGGGTAAGTTCCCCGCCGGTGTCGAGGAATCCACAGCCGCAAATCGTTGTGAAAAAGCTCAAAAGACTGCCCCTCAAGCAAGTTTCCCAAAACTCTACTTAAATTTCGGATAATCCGGCTGTGATTAATTGTGCCGCCTGCCATCTCTACAATTTTTCCATCGCGGTATTCATTTCTAAACTCAGCATTTTCTTCTAACTGTCGGTACTCATCGGGAGTATAAAACTTTGACTTGGTTTTTACTAACATTTTTACACCTCCACTATATTTTATCCGCGTTAATCTGTGTTAATCTGCTTCAATCTGCGGTTAAAAATCATGACTAATAGTATATCACAATCATCGGCGATTTGAATTTGATTACAGAAGACCGGGCGGTTGAAACCGCGTCTATACAAACTCTCACCTGCCTCAGCAGGTTGAAGATATAAAAAAGCGCCTAATCTTTGACAATTAGGCGCTTTCCAATATTTCAAATCCCACTAAAATCAATCGTTGCGAGACAAGAGATTTGATTCAACTTTCACAGCATAAGTCGGTACAACCTGACTAATTGCCGATTGCAACATGGGAGTTTTGGTAACAGAATCGTTTGCCAAGTTAAACAAAGGATTAGACAAAATTCCAGCCAATGTTGTCGCGACTAAAGTTAGTACGACGCTGACTTGCAAAGGTCGCATTCCCTGAAGGTTCCAGCGAACTTCGGGATAATTCTTCACCGCATCCGACATCTCTTGAGGTTCTTTTACTACCATCATCTTGACGACGCGGATGTAGTAGTAAATCGAAATTACGCTGGTAATTAATCCCAGAATAACTAAGCCGTAAAGTCCAGCTTGCCAGCCGGCCCAGAACAGATAGATTTTGCCGAAAAATCCAGCCAGGGGCGGAATTCCGCCGAGAGAAAGCAGGCAAATACTTAAGGCTAAAGTTAGCAATGGGTCTTTTTGATACAAGCCGGAGTATTCGCTAATTTGGTCGGTTCCTGTCCGCAGCGAGAACAGGATGATGCAGGCGAATGCGCCTAAGTTCATAAACAGGTAAATCAACAGATAAAATATCATGCTGGAATAACCTGCTTCGGTTCCTGCAACCAAACCAATCATGACAAAACCAGCTTGGGCGATCGACGAATAAGCTAAAAGCCGCTTCATGCTAGTCTGGGCGAGGGCAACCACATTGCCCAACACCATGCTGAGAATGGCTAAGGCTGTGAAGACGAAGTGCCACTGTTCGATAAGTGCGGGGAAAGCAGTTGTTAATAAACGGATTGCTAGGGCAAAACCGGCTGCTTTGGAACCGACTGAAAGGAAGGCAACAACGGGTGTCGGCGAACCTTCGTAAACGTCCGGTGTCCATTGGTGGAAGGGAACTGCTGAGATTTTGAAGGCTATGCCGGCGATCGCAAATACCAACGCAATTACTAAACCGAGAGATTGACCGTTATTAACAGTAGAAAGGTTAGCTGCGATCGCACTTAAGGTAGTTTCGCCGCCAGACAAACCGTACAGCAGCGAAAGCCCGTAGAGAAACACCGCCGAAGAAGACGCGCCAATTAACAGATATTTCAAAGCAGCTTCATTGGAACGCGGATCGCGTTTTGTGTAACCCGTCAGCAAATAAGACGAGATACTGAGAGTTTCCAACGAAATAAAAATCATCACCAATTCATCAGCACCGGAAAGGAACATTCCCCCCAAAGTAGCGGTGAGCAAAATGCCGATAAATTCCGCTAAAGCAGTACCAGTTTGCAGTACATAACGGACGGATATCAAAATAGTGACAGCCGCAGTCAAAGCGATAATTCCGCGAAACACTAAACTCAAGGCATCGCTGTTAAAACCGCCTAGAAACGAGATGGTATCCGTGTTATTCCACTGCAAACACAAAGCAGCGACGGCGGCCAGCAAACCCGCAACGGCAACGTAGGGAGTCCAATTAGAGGAACTGCGGCCCACGATTAAATCGCCGACGAGAACCACCAAGAGGGTGACGATGACAATTCCCTCTGGCAAGATAGTTCCAGCATTTAGCTGGGCGGCAAGAGTAGCAAAATCCATATTTTCAGACAAGTTGGGTAATACAAGCCGCAAAGGCTGTAAAGGGCAGCGAATTAGTAAAAATTCTTTACCAAACACAGATTGTAGCGGATTACAGCTTCGCGATTACGCTGAAACCGGGTTTTTTTCCGAAAATACTGCTTTGTAGCCTTTAATACTGATGAAAAACTAAGGTTTGAAGGTATTTATCGGTAATTCCTAAATTACCAACTGATAATCAGGGGCAATCCAGGTCGGAAATCTACCAGTTGCCCCTGGACTTATCCATCAAAACCAAGCTCCACAAAATACTCGGTTCCTATCCGTAACTTTACCTGATTTGTATCAATTACTGCTTGAAGTTCGGGTAACAGATTATTGGCAGCAGGACTGACTAATTCTATCCGCTGCAACGCCGTGTTGTGCCGCTGTCGCTACAAGAATTGTTTAGGATTCCACGGAAATTGAGAACGATACCCAATAATTACATTATCGATCTGAGTAGAGTCCGTATTTTCTTCATATACATGGTAGCCAATATACCCTCGCTGATACCAGTGGATATTTCTTGCTAACAAAGGTTCTGTCGGATCGCCTCTAACTGCCTCTGGAAAAATGCGATCGACCCATTCCTGAGCAATCTCTAGACTCAATTGCTGATTAATTCCTTTTCCATAAATCACGGCTGCATAGGGAGACTCAAGTTCCTTTTCCTGACGAAACAGCAGGAACAAGTCGATATTTGACAACTCACTAATCAACTCCACATATCCCTCTTCCGACCCCAGTGGATGCAGGTAGTGGTAATAGTATGCAAGATGCCAGGATGCAATTCTAATCATTTCAGAGTCATCATAGTTACCCAATTCAATTAACAGCGGTTCAAGGGCTGCAACTTTGCAGGATTCATCTGTCGCAGCAGCAAGAGCAAGCCCTACACGCCCCATATCAATCAGGCGGCGAACCGCACCAGCATCCCGACTAAACCGTTCGTGAGCATCAAACGCTAAGTTGCAAGGGAAGTAGCAGATATAAGGTTCTGGTTCAGGCGAATTCTCTAAAATATCCAACAGCCATTCTTTGGCATCATAACCTTTTTTCGGGATAACGCCCCAGAACGCACCTGCTACCCCCGGACGATCGAGTTCCTTTTTGTAAATTAGCTGCATCATCACGTCAAGTGGTGGTATTCCAACAATCGCTTGTTGGTTGCGCTCATAATTTTTATCAATATACCATTCCCAATATTCATGTCTTTTGACACTCTTACCATAAAAAATACCAATCTGATAAGCAGCACAAGCCCTAATTAGCAGGTCGGCATCATCTAGCATTTCTAACAAATTTTCCCCTACTTCTTGCCAAGTCGAATCATAAGCACCCAAGAAAAGTTGTGCTGCTAATATCGCCTTTTTTGTAGGAATTTCTCGCTCTTCTGAAGCAGCCAATTGGTCTAACCATTCGAGAAATAAGCGGTTGTAAGGTGGTTCTTTTGCCAAGAACCGGAAGCCAGAACAAAAAATCTCAAAGATGTTAGGCTTATTTAGAGTTTGGGCTGCGATCGCTTCACAGATAGACCTCATGCGGGTGTCGATCGCTCTTGGTTGGTAATCGTCACAATTAGATCGTTGCGACTGTTCTATTTCTAGAGCCTGGATTAGCCTGTTAATTGCCCTGTCCCAAATCCGCCTTTCTTTACGATCGAGCAGATTGATAAATGTTTCAAAGATTGTATCCCACTCATTTGAGCTATACGGAAAATTGAGTGAAATGTCTAACAGGTCAATTGGGTCGCTGTGACCTTGGGGTGAGAAAGTTTCTGGGGTGAATAAGCTGTTCGACATTTAAACCACTAACGAGGCCTGTAGGGTGCGTCAGCTAGAACACTTACTAAGCAAGGGAAACAAGATAGGGCTGACGCACCCTACAATACTATTTTAAATGCGTAACAGCTTACCTGTTCTCGAACCGCTTTAAGACTTTGCTGAGAGTTCTCTTTTTGAACCATAAGCTGTTCGACATTTAAACCGCTAACGAGGCCTGTAGGGTGCGTCAGCTAGAACACTTACTAAGCAAGGGAAACAAGATAGGGCTGACGCACCCTACAATACTATTTTAAATGCGTAACAGCTTAGCACTCAAAAGTATTTTTAAGATGCTTGTAGGCTAACACAACCTTATTCTGATGTCGCTTCTGTCGATCGCTTAGAGCAACTGGTCGATCGATTCATTCCTCACGCAACCGTCACAATTTCTATTGTGGTTTCAGTCGCGATCGGCGGACGAATTATTGATGATACTATTTTCCTTAAGGCGATGCAGTCAGCGATTTAGATTGGATGGAGGCGATCGACAAATTTTAAATTGCTCCCTCAATCGATCGCTCCAACCCTCCCCAAACCTCAAATTACAACCAGATTGAGGAACCATCCGCCTGCATCCAGCAGTCTCAACATCCAGTTACCGCCAGTTCTGCTAAAGTCAGGTGACATCCCGTGCATCTTGTAGAGACGCGATTCTCCGCCTCTGCCCCGAAAGCAGTAAAATCCCATCAGCTTGTCACCGGAGACCCGATCGGCAATAACTTAAAAATTAAGGTAGTTTGAAAATAATCGCCCAAAGTTGAAAGAAACCTTGACATCTGACCTAAACTCTCTAACTTAGACCCTCTAGCTGCGCCGCCATCCATATATAAAAGATGCCATGTCAACCTTAGTCATCGTCGAATCTCCCACAAAAGCCCGTACCATCCGCAACTTCCTGCCCTCCACCTACCGTGTAGAGGCATCGATGGGCCATGTGCGCGACCTCCCATCCTCCGCCGAAGAAATACCAGAAGCCGTTAAAGGAGAAAAATGGGCGCAACTCGGCGTCAACGTGGAGGCAGACTTTGAACCCCTCTACGTCATCCCGAAAGATAAAAAGAAAATTGTCAAAGAACTCAAAGACGCCCTCAAAGACGCAACAGAACTGATTCTAGCCACTGACGAAGACCGCGAAGGCGAAAGCATTTCCTGGCATTTGCTGCAAATCCTCAAACCCAAAGTTCCCATCAAGCGGATGGTGTTTCACGAAATCACCCGCGAAGCTATCCGCGACGCCTTAACTCACTGCCGCGATATCGACAATCGAGTTGTACAGGCCCAAGAAACTCGCCGAATTCTCGATCGACTCGTCGGATACACCCTCTCTCCGCTACTGTGGAAAAAAATCGCCTGGGGTTTGTCCGCCGGTAGAGTGCAGTCAGTCGCCGTGCGCCTTTTGGTGCGCCGGGAACGGGAACGCCGCGCCTTCCGCCAAGGCAGTTACTGGGATTTAAAAGCCCTTTTGGAAAAGGGCAAGATTTCCTTTGACGCCAAACTCGTGACTGTCGGCAATGTGAAAGTTGCAAACGGCAGCGATTTTGATGAAAATACCGGGCAAATTATCGCAGGCCGCCGCGTACTTTTGCTGAACGAACAACAGGCGCGGGCTTTACTGGAACGCATTCAAAACAAACCTTGGACTGTCAGCAATCTCGAAGAACGGCCAGTCACCCGCAAACCTTCGCCGCCGTTTACGACCTCGACTTTGCAGCAGGAAGCTAACCGCAAGCTGAGGCTGGGTGCGCGGGAAACTATGCGCATCGCCCAAAGTCTCTACGAACGCGGTTTTATCACCTATATGCGGACGGATTCGGTGCATTTGTCCGAACAGGCGATCGCAGCGGCGCGCAGTTGCGTGCAAGAACTTTACGGCAGCGAATACCTCAGCCCCCAACCCCGCAAATACACCACGAAAAGCAAAGGCGCCCAGGAAGCCCACGAAGCTATCCGCCCCGCCGGCAGCACTTTTCGGACTCCGCAGCAAACGGGATTGGATGGGATTGATTTCCGCCTCTACGATTTGATTTGGAAGCGGACTGTGGCTTCTCAAATGGCGGATTCGCGCCAAACTCACGTCACGGTATTAACTCAGGTAGAAGATGCCGGTTTCCGTTCCAGCGGCAAACGCATTGATTTTCCGGGCTTTTTGCGGGCCTACGTGGAAGGTTCCGACGATCCAAATGCGGCGTTGGAAGACCAAGAGGTGATTTTGCCGGCGCTGAAGGTGGGGGATAAACCTAATTGTAAAGATTTAGAGGCAGTTGGCCACGAAACTCAACCTCCCGCCCGCTACACGGAAGCTTCTCTGGTAAAAATGCTGGAAAGCGAAGGCGTGGGCCGTCCGAGTACCTATGCGAGTATTATCGGTACAATTGTCGATCGGGGATACGCGAAATTAATAGCTAACGCCCTAATTCCGACATTCACCGCTTTCGCCGTCACGACTTTATTGGAAACACATTTCCCCGATTTAGTAGACACGGGTTTTACTTCCCGCATGGAACAAACCCTCGATGAAATTGCCACTGGCGAGGCTAAATGGCTGCCGTATTTGCAAAAGTTTTATACAGGGGAAACCGGACTCGCAACCCAAGTTAAGGAACAGGAAAATCAAATCGACGCGAAAGTGGCGCGAACAGTGGTATTGGAGAATATCACGGCCAAAGTTTGCATCGGTAAATACGGCGCTTACCTCGAATCTGAAAACGAAGAAGGCCCGGTGAAAGCGTCGATTCCCCAGGATTTGACTCCGGCAGATTTAGATCCGGAAAAAGTGGAGTTTCTGTTAAAGCAAAAGACGGAAGGCCCGGAAAAATTGGGACTCCACCCGGACACTGGGGAACCGATTTATGTGCTGATTGGCAGTTACGGCCCTTACGTTCAGTTGGGGGATGTTTCGGAAACGAACAAGAAACCGAAGCGGGCTTCTTTACCGAAGGGGACTGATAAGGATAGCGTGACGCTGGATATGGCGGTGAGTTTGTTGACTTTACCCCGGTTGTTGGGCTCTCACCCGGAGACGGGGGCTAAGGTGCAAGCTAATTTGGGGATGTACGGGCCTTATGTTGTTCACGACCAAGGTAAGGTTGGTAAGGATTATCGATCGATCAAACCGCCGGATGATGTTTTGACGATCGAGCTCGATCGGGCTTTAGAGTTATTATCGCAACCGAAAGCCGCCCGCGGCAGCAGCAAAACAGCCACACCGTTGAAGGAATTGGGCGCACATCCAGAATCGGGAGAATTGATCAATGTTTACGACGGCCGCTACGGCCCCTACGTGAAACACGGCGATATCAATGCTTCTTTGGCTAAGGATGAATCTGTGGAGAATTTCACCTTGCAAAAAGCACTGGATTTGTTAGCAGCGAAGGAGGCAGCGGGGGGCGGTAAATCTAGTAGCAAGTCGAAGAAGTCTACTAAGACTGCGGCGAAGTCGGAGACTGCAACTGAGAAGACTGCGGCGAAGAAAACCACTGCTAAGAAGACGACAACTGCGGCGAAGAAAACCACTACTAAGAAGGCTGCGACTGCGACAACAGCCAAGAAAACAACTAAGTAAAATTAGTTGAGTTTACGCACTGTACGGTCAGAAATCGGGTTTTTTGCAATAATTTGTTTTAGCAGACAGATTCGGTAAAAAACCCGGTTTCTGCGATCGGGCCGTGCATAACTAGGTCGGTTATTTCTCAAGTAATCCTTTCGTTCTCATGATATAATCAAAACTATCCATGTAGTAATTGGAGTAATTGAATCACCATGATAGCTGAACTTATGGTACAACCTTCCTACTGGATCGATCGGGAAATTTCGATTCAGAAAGTCAGAAATCTTTACTTATTCAAATTTACGGAAAACCTGCAAGCCAGATTAGAAGAATTAGCCGAGAGAAAAAAGGCTAATCTTTTAACTTCAGAAGAGGTTGTAGAATTAGCAAGCTTACTAGAACTAGATCGGATTTTTACCTTAATTAACGCTAAAGTTATAGCAGCCTCATGTCCGTAAACCGCGCTACTAGAAATTTAGTAAGAAATAGAGCTAATTTTCTTTGTGAATATTGCCATTCAGCGGAAGAAAGTAGCTCTACTCTATTTACGATAGATCATATTTTACCTCGATCGATTGGTGGTAGCGATGAACTTGAAAACTTAGCTTTAGCTTGTCATCGCTGTAATAATAATCGCTATAATTTTGTCACTGGTACTGACCCAGAAACAGAACAAGAAGTAACTTTGTTTAACCCCCGTCAACAGCAATGGTCTGAGCATTTTAACTAATCTGCGGATGGTTTAGAAATAATGGGTATTACTCCAACAGGTAGGGGAACCTGCGATCGATTAGACCTTAACGATCTATATCATAATGAAGGAGCGATTATCAGAGCTCGTCGTTTATGGATTAGGGCAGGGTGGCATCCTCCCTCTGGCGATCCTCGCCAAAATTCATAATATTGATAAGAACAGTTGATTTTAATCATATGCAAGACGTTCGCCTTGAGAAAATATTGAAGATCTAGTTTTCACTCATCCAGAAACCCGGTGTGCACGGGGGGAATCGCCCCAAGTGCGATCGGGTTTCTTTGTTGTTACAATACTGGATAAATTTAGGTTTGTAGTCAGGACTTCAGTCCTTAAAATTGGGTTTGAGTATAGAATGGCATAAGGTCTATTGAATGCAATTAAGATATAGACGGTGGCCCGGAACGATAGACTCGAATCATTAGAGGTTATCTCAGGTGTTGAGTCCGCATTATGGAGGAAAATATGGTTGGATCAGAATTAAGGCTAGCTACACTTAAATATTTGTTGTGTAGAATTAAGTTCTATAAGAAATTAATTCGAGACCATGGTTATGAAAAGCTTGACACATATAAGAATAAAGAACGTTTGGATGGTTTATGTAACTCAATCAAGGGCGAAGTAAATCAAATAAATGAGCTAAAGACTGAAGGTGTCGATCATCCAAGAGAAGATTTTTTATGGGGAGAGGTTAGAGTTTGTTTAGAAAATGAAGGGGAATTTAAATCTTTCGTCGTTGAGTTGAACAAAATCAGTGTAGAGATATTTAAAGAATCTGAGTTCCTTAATATAGCTAGTATAGCTAACTTTGATGTTACACCAGAATGGATGTTCCCGACATCAACAGCCGATGTAAGGAGTGACATAACTATTATTAATTCATTTGTGGAAGGCGATTTTTCAAATATCGATGACTTATTCGTTGATAGACTCATGGACAATGAACGTGTAAATAAAACTTTAAGTGTTTGGAAAAAATGCCCAGAAATATCTAAAAGGCTCCCACTTATTGAAGAGGCGATAGAAGCACATATAGGCAGAAAATTTTATCTCAGTGTTTCAGCTTTAATTCCCCAAGTAGAGGGATTATTGAGAGATGCACTACAGATTATGGCTCAGAATATTGACTTTACTTCAATGCGCAAAGAGGATATAAGAAAAGCTACTTGTGCTCTAAAAGATTCCTGGAAGTCACAAGATTACGCCTTGCCAGAAGCAACATTTCTTCTAGAATCACTACCTGATGCTGTGAGCGATATTTATGAAGAATATGATCCTACAAAATCTGTACCAGGCAAGCTTTATCGTCATGGAGTTTGTCATGGACTTCAGACAGATTTTAATTCTAAGAAAAATTCTATCAGATTAATCTTGCTCCTTGACAGAATCATTTTTTTTATGTAAGATATCGCACAAACCCACCCTATGCCTGACCGCGCGCTGGTCTAAAATCTCCTCAGCCGCAACAAAGGCGATATGTGCGATCGACTTTCACGACAAAACTGTGGCAATCCAGAACTAGAAAGCGTGCTATACCGCAAATCGCCTACACTGGAAAATTTTAATACTTTGCTTGAGTAAAACTTGACACAGATCCAAACGATAAATTATATTAGACGTATGGATGCAGCAGACATGATCTAATCATGACATCCCGTTACCCACGAGGGTCGAGGAATTCCGGTAAAGACGTTCTGAATACCAAAATTTATATTTTGGCGAAGGCTCCTTAAGGAGCCTTTGTTATTTTAGGGCTTCGGTAATTCCTTATTCTGCAATAAATTTTTTGCTATGACGAAAAAGCCCACTTTCTTTACTTTACCTATGCCTTCGTATATAGGATAAGCACTGTGTATGTGTAATCTCAGCCTTTTACTTTCTCTAAATGCGGCAAAAGCAACGAAATACTCAACCTCTATACCATTTGAATCCAAAACTTTAACGATGGCAAATTTTCCATACCCAGCGTGACAAACTAACGTTTCCTTCTCGCCCAATGACTTGACAATACTCGGTAATTGCTTTGAGAGTTGGTATCTCTCAAAATTAAATGTTCTGGACTCTCTCGGCCCATTGTACATTAATAACTGTGATTCTTCGCTAGAAATATCGTCAGAATCTTTAGTAAAACAATGTAAACCATAAGTTACTATAAAGTTGTACGTGATTATATTTTTTTCGTCTCTTTTGTCGAGATATTCAACCAAGTCAGCATTAAGATGTGATAAATCATATATTTCACCATCTAGTATAAAGTTTTTCCAGGATATAACTTCTTTTACAGTCTTGAACTTCATACTTACAAAAACAAGGTTATCCGCGAGCGATCGAGGTTAGTAGCTGCTGCTTATTTTAGGCGCTAGGTCGATCGCATCTTCTGTGGAACACCTTACCATTTCACGGAGTTCAACCACATTTTTACCCGCCGCCTCAAAAATCGGGCGACTCCCCAAAACAAGCGCGGTGATTTGGATGCAACCGTAACATCGAAACTTCCTTATCGCTATTCTGATGCACAAACCCCCTATCCCTGACCTCTCGTTAGTCTAAAATCTCCTGGGCCGCCAAAAAGGCGATATGCGCGATCGCACAAACTGCCGATATCAACTAGCCTGTGGCGATCGGCTAAGAGATAGACGGCGGCCCAGAACGATAGACTCGAATCACTTTTCCCGTCAATGTCTCAGCAGTAGATATCGCATCATTAATATTAGCAGTCAGTCTAGCAATATCGTCATCTCGCGTGCAGGCAATAATACCGCAGTGGTCAGGTTGCAGCTTGTGGAGTTGAAAGAAATCGCGCCGATTGACAGTCAAAACAGCCCGATTTTCAACGATCGCAAATGCTAATACATCCTCATCAGGTAGTCCAGCGTTTCCTGCTTGTTGAACAGTCAAGACATCATGCCCCAAAGAGCGTAGGTTCTGCACAACTTGCCGGGGAAAGTGTTCGTCTGCATAGATACGCGCCATAGGTTTATTGGATATTTTCAGGTATCTAAAATTTCATCTGCCTCGTCTTGCAGTCTGATTGCTTCCTCAATTTCGTCAGGGTAAGCTTCAGCATAAGCCCAAACATTTACTAAATCAGCGGCACTGAGATGGGGATAGCAATCTAGGATAAAAGCATCGGTAGCGCCGTCATTGCGATAGCTTGCGAGCAACCAAACGGGAATGCGAGTATTGTCAATACAAGCATCGCCGCCCATCACGCCGGGAGTTTTTGTAATAGAGCGTCCGCTGTTTTTGAGACTCTGGGTTAAGATGCGAATTGCCTCTGCTTTCTCTGCTGGCGTTAAGGCTAGGAGTTGCGCTTCTAATTCTGGGATTGTCATAGAGCTTATTTGATTTATGAATTATGTATGTATTTGATATTGTAGGGCGATATCTCTATTAGTTAGGTTTCTTGCAAAACGTTTGGAACAATACTCCGGACAGTTTTTTGGGCAGCGACTGAAACCCGCATTCTACCGTTAAGATTTCACCTGCTGAGGAAGCTGGAACCCTGATTCTACCGTTGGTGATTGAAAACTGTCCGGACTATTGTTGGAAGTATTTAATGCTGTTGGTGAGTCTCTTGCAGTCATAGCCGTCCCCATCTCTACAGTAGAAGTTCTGGGCCCTGATGAAATCTTAACAGTTTGTTCTTTGGCAAAAGCAGGTTAGGATTCACTTAACTTTGAACTTGTGCGCGAACTCTGGCTCGAACTTGTTCGGAAATTGCCATTGTGGTTATCCTTTTAATGGTTCCAGCAAGCCGCGCCGCACAGCTTCATTTAAGGCTTGAGCTTGTCGCAAGAGTCGAGTTTCATAGATGTGGATTAATCCCTGCAATTCCTCGCGTTCTACTGGAATAATTGTACCGGATTGTTGGCGGTCTAGCAATTCATTCAATCGTTGTTCTTGGACTGGTTGCAGCCGGAGTTGAGTCTGATCGATCGCTTCTGAATCAGAAAGTGCTGATACTGGTTTAGCGGTTGGTAAGAGAAAATTTTCCAGAGTTTCTACTAGAATCTCACTCACGGTGCGGTGGCGTTGCTGCGCTAGCAATACTGCTTGGTGGTAGACTTCATCTGGCAGATTTAGGGTGATTTGGGCGGTCATAGGTGCAAGGCTATGAAACTAATATTTATATTCTGCCATATTTTACTTTGAGTATTAGACATCTGCCCAAAAGAAATGAAGCAGGATCTCGCTTGCTAAAAATACGGCGACTGCGACTGAGAAGAAAACCCAGTGAAATTAGTTTAGTTTTCACTCATCGAGAAACCCGGTTTATTAAAAAAACCGAGTTTATTAATTTACAAAATACTAGACAAGCTGGCAAAAATAGGTTTGTACTTCCGTCCTTAAAATTCTCTTCTCTTACGAATGTGTGATAAACGTCTGCGCGGTTCGATCGCCCCTATTTTTTTGAGACATATCAACTCAAACTCTTGTCAAGCCTAGCTTTTCGGCTTACTTGTTACCAGTCGGGAAAATCAGCCTATTTACTTATTGACAATTGTTCCTCTCTGTTTAATAGTCAGGGATCAAATATACAAGTTAAAAATTGTATCATAAGCAACAGAAAGTACCCAATGTTTTATGTAGCGGTCTAGAATTGAGAAAAGAAACAAGATGAGAGGCGCGATCGCTATGGGTATCAATAGAGACCTAGACTGGGAAGAAGCATTTGAGTACCGAGCGGGCTTGACAGTGGAGTTGAAGTCCCAGCCTGGGGTTTTCGATACGATCGCTTACTATGAAGTGATGATGGTACCGCCCATCTGGTTAGAAAATGACCCGCGTCCCCGGTATTCTCACGAACTGCGAGTCGTTTCCCACCAGCCAACTGTGTCCAATATTTGCCGGATTTCACACTGTCCTGTTTTAGTCGCCTCCTAAGTTTTTGCAGCGGGAAATATCGGCGATGGCATCTAGCTAGCAATCAAACCGATGCAGTGAATTTCGGATGGAGATTGCTTGAGTTTACTTTGTGGCGATCGCTTAAGATATAGATGGCGACCCAGAACGATAGACGCGAATCAATTGACCGGTTAATGTTGCAAGTGAGGAAATAGCTTCATTAATGTTAGTCGCCATTCTTGCTAAGTCATCATCGGCCTTACAGACAATAATTCCAGCATGGTCAGACTGTAAGCTGTGCAGTCTAATAAAATGACGGCGATTTAGAGTTAAAACTGCTCGATTTTCACTGACTGCAAAAGCTAACACTTCTTCGTCAGGAATTTTTTGGTTATCTTTTCCGGCTTCTTGCACTGTCAGAATATTGTGCCCCATCTGGCGCAGCAATTCTACAACCTCTCTGGGAAATTGTTCGTCACCATAAAGACGCGCCATCATTTCAATCCTCGTCATTTTCGCGGATAGCTATTTCAATTTCATCTGGAAAAGCTGCCACATAAGTCCAGGCATTTGCTAAATCAGTAGCGGTTAGTGTGGGATAGTTATCTAAGAGTCGAGACTCGTTCATGCCCAAGCGACGAAAACTTTCCAGTACCCAAACAGGAATGCGAGTGTTTCTGATACAAGCATCACCGCCGCAGACACCGGGAGTTTTGCTAATTCCTTGCCAGGTGTTGGCTAAGTTTTGGGTTAATAATTGGATGATTTGAGCTTTCTGGGTTGGCGTTAAGGCCAGAAGTTGCGCTTCTAATTCTTTGATATTCATATAAATTTTGGTATTTATGAAATATAGCGGTTCTCAAACGTTGTAAGGTAAGCTAATCCGCATTTAAATTGCATAGTCAAATAAATTTTTCCTCTTGTGGGGTGGGCATCCTGCCCGCCCTCAACATACAAATTAAATGCACAACAGCTTATGCGGGCTCCTTCCTATACCCATGCCCTATGCCCGTGAGAGCACCTCATGTTAATGAGAAAGGCTATATGTATGTATTTGCTATTATAGTGCGATCGCCGGGAGTCGAGACTCGTTCATACCCAAACGACCAAAACTTTCCAGTACCCAAACCGGAATGCGAGTATTCCTCATACAAGTATCACCGCCACAGACACCGGGAGTTTTGCTAATTCCTTGCCAGGTGTTGGCTAAATTTTGCGTTAATAATTAGATAATATGTATTTGCTATTATTATACACAATTCCGTTCTCTCTCCTCTCTTCCTCTGCGCCCTCTGCGCCTCTGCGGTTCATAAAAAAAAGCCCTTTCACAAATGAAATAGCATGGCTATATCTTTTTCACTTCAGACTAAATCTCTCTCCTTATAAAAATTGCTCACCCTTTTACCTACACCTTAAACGAACCTAAAAAACTTTAACCCAAAACGACTCATACCATTTTAGATTTTAGATTAAAGAATTGAGAATGACTGAACACATAAAGCTTTGGATATTGCGTAGAGTAATATTTTTTGTGATAATTTGTATCAGCCCTCGGCAGGCACAAAGTAAAATAAAATTCACCTATAAATCCTTATGTTCTCTACATTGAGAAGTATCTTTTTGGGAACTTGCACAACACATCCTATCACGCGCAATATATTACTAAGGCTCAGTGCGCCGTGCACAGCCTACAAAAATCTTGTCTAAATCCTATTATGTATTGCTGAATTCCTTGATCCCCGCAAGTAGCGGCCTTTATTGCATCAAAGTCCTGCGATATTTAGCCATAAATTAACATTGATTTAAACTTTGATGGAGACATAAACGAGCTAGAATTCAATAGTTGGTGTGGAAGACATGGAGTTTAAGTACAAAATGTCACAGATAACAAATTAATATCGATCGCACTTTACAAAACAACCAAAACTCAGGAGTCAATCGCTGATGATGCTAGGAACCACCGAGATCCCGCAATTAAAGCCGCTTTCCGACTCAGAACTCAGCAAAATCAACGCTTACTGGCGATCGGCAAACTACCTATCCGTCGGACAAATCTATCTCCTCGACAATCCGCTACTCAAAGAACCACTCAAACTCGAACACGTCAAACCCAGACTCCTCGGACATTGGGGCACCACTCCAGGTCTCAACTTCATCTACGTTCACCTCAACCGGATCATCAAAGCCCAAGACATCAACGCTATCTACATCGCAGGCCCGGGACACGGCGGGCCGGGCTTGGTCGCCAACACTTACTTAGAAGGGACTTATACCGAATATTACTCGAACATTTCCGAAGATGAAGACGGTATCAAACGGCTGTTCAAACAGTTCTCCTTTCCCGGCGGTATCCCCAGCCACGTCGCCCCGGAAACCCCCGGTTCGATTCACGAAGGGGGCGAACTCGGTTACGCCCTGGTTCACGCTTACGGTGCGGCCTTCGACAATCCCGATTTGATTGTGGCGGCCGTTGTCGGCGACGGGGAAGCGGAAACCGGCCCGCTGGCTGCTAGCTGGCACTCTAACAAGTTTCTCAACCCGGTTCGGGACGGGGCCGTGTTGCCGATTTTGCACTTGAACGGCTACAAAATTGCCAATCCAACTCTGTTGGCCCGCATTCCGCGCGAGGAATTGGAAAGCTTGATGGTCGGTTACGGCTACAAACCTTATTGGGTGGAAGGTTCAGACCCGGAAACCATGCACCAGTTGATGGCTGCAACTCTCGATACAGTCATTGGCGAAATTAAGGCGATTCAGGAAAAAGCCCGGAAGGAGGGCTATTCGGGCCGTCCTCAGTGGCCGATGATTGTGATGAAGACTCCCAAAGGCTGGACGGGGCCGAAGGAAGTTGACGGTAAGCAAACTGAGGGTTCTTGGCGATCGCACCAAGTCCCATTAGCTGAAATGGCTTCTAAGCCCGGACACGTCCAACTCCTGGAAGATTGGATGAAAAGCTACAAGCCGGAAGAACTGTTTGACGACAAGGGTAAACTGATTGCAGAATTGGCGGAACTTGCACCCAAGGGCGATCGGCGCATGGGGGCAAATCCCCACGCTAACGGTGGTTTGCTGCTGCGAGACTTGAAAATGCCAAAATTTGCAGACTACGCCGTAGACGTGCAAAAACCGGGCACTGTAATGGCAGAAGCAACCCGCGTGACTGGGCGCTTCCTGCGAGACGTGATGAAACTTAATCAGGAGAACGCCAATTTCCGCATTGTCGGGCCCGACGAGACGGCCTCAAACCGCCTCGATCCGGTGTTTGACGTGACTGGCCGGACGTGGACTGGTAGTATTTTGCCGGAGGACGACGAACACCTGTCTCCCGAAGGCCGCGTGATGGAAGTCCTCAGCGAACATCTGTGTCAGGGATGGCTGGAAGGCTATTTGCTAACAGGAAGGCACGGATTTTTCTCTTGCTACGAGGCGTTTATCCACATCATTGATTCGATGTTCAACCAACACGCTAAATGGTTGAAAACTACTCGCGATATTCCTTGGCGGAGACCGATCGCATCTCTCAACTATTTACTAACTTCTCACGTTTGGCGGCAAGACCACAACGGTTTTTCGCACCAAGATCCGGGTTTTATCGACCACGTAATTAACAAGAAAGCGGAAGTGGTGCGGATTTATTTGCCGCCGGATGCGAACACTTTGCTGTCAGTAACTGACCACTGTCTCCGCAGCCGCCACTATGTCAACGTGATTATTGCTGGGAAGCAGCCGGCATTGCAGTATTTGGATATGGATGCTGCGATTAAACACTGTACGGCCGGCCTCGGCATTTGGGAGTGGGCTAGCAATGATAAAGGCGGCGAACCCGATGTGGTGATGGCTTGCGCGGGTGATGTTCCGACGCTGGAAACTTTGGCTGCTGTTGACATTCTGCGCCGAGATTATCCCGATTTAAAAGTGCGGGTGGTGAATGTGGTTGATTTGATGACGCTTCAGCCTTCGACAGAACATCCTCACGGTTTGTCTGACAAGGATTTTGATGCTTTGTTCACGACAGATAAGCCGGTGATTTTTGCTTTTCACGGCTATCCTTGGCTGATTCACCGCTTGACTTACCGCCGGACTAATCACTCAAACATTCACGTTCGCGGTTACAAGGAAGAGGGCACGACTACGACGCCGTTTGATATGGTGGTGATTAACGATCTCGATCGCTTCCACTTAGTTGGAGATGTAATTGACCGTGTTCCGAAACTGAGTTCTGTAGCAGCTTACGGCAAACAAGCTATCCGTGACAAGCTGATCGAACACAGGCAATACATTACCGAACACGGCGATGATATGCCGGAAATCCGCGATTGGAAGTGGCCGCACGCGGGTGCGGTTCAGTCGGAAACGCCGAAGGAAACGAAAGATCCCGAGGTAGGAGAACAGGGCGTGCGATCCGGTGCGCCTGGATAGGTGCGATCGCTTCTCGACATCTGCGTGAATCCGCGTTAATCTATTGTCATCTGCGGTTAACAAATTCTCTTTTTTTAACCGCAGATACAGGCAGATTAACACAGATTAACGCAGATGAGTTAGATTGATTCAACAGGATCGGTAATGCTTAAAGAAATAGAAATTCAAAATTTTAGGTGTTTTGAGCAAATCAAAATTTCTGGGTTTGAAAGAGTCAATTTAATCGGCGGTAAAAATAATGCTGGCAAGACAACTTTGCTAGAAGCACTTTTTCTCAATGTTGTTCCCTATCCTAGCAGTCTAGTCATGCTAAGACAGCTTAGAAAAGAGCCATTAGAAGCCATAAAAGCTATGCCTGATAGAGCATGGGATAACTTGTTTTATTTCCGGAAAAAAGATAAATTTCTAGTAATTTTGGGAAAAGACGATAACAATATTACCTCTCGAATAGAAATCAAGTCATCTACATCTTTGATAACTATTAACTCAATCAAAAACGTAGAAGCACCAAAATTTTCAGGACGCGTGAGAGAACCCTCTTTAAGGGCTACTTCCACAGGTTTAAGGGATGGTTATAGCGAGTCAATAATTACTGATAGCAGTTCTACTGCTGACGAAATACCAATAATTCCCTCGTTTATCAGGATTTCGGGAAGAGAACTCACAGAAGCATACGATAAAGCGCGTTTGGATGACAAAGATAGCGAAGTTTTGAGAGCTTTTCAAATTCTAGATCCTGCGATCGAATCTGTAGAGAGTTTTTCGATTGGGGAACCCACACTTTACTTGAGAAGAAAAGGTGAGAAGCGTTTGCCTTTATCATTGTTTGGAGATGCAATGAATAGGGTTGCACATATTATGCTTAAATTAGTCATTAATAAACATAAAATATTGCTAGTCGATGAGATAGAAAATGGCATACACCATACAAGTCAGCGGGAGTTTTGGAGAATTTTATTTCGGTTGGCGGTTGAACTGGATACGCAGATTTTTGCTACAACGCACAGTTTAGAGATGCTTCAAGCATTTGCTGATGTTGGTTTAGAACCAAATCAGGAATGCAGCAGCGCATATTTTGAAATGGCAAAGAAATGGAAAACAGATCAAATAATCGGAATTCGGCGCGATTTGGAAACTTTGAATTACGCACTAGAGCATCAAGAAGGAGTGAGAGGTGAGTAATATTGTCATAGTAGAAAGTAAAAATGATAGAATTTTCATGCAGGCAATGGTTGAGAAACTAAACTGCGATCTCCAGGTAGCATCACCTATTTATATAAATGATTATAAAAGTTTGGACGGCTTGGACGAAACAAAGTTAATCTCTGCTTTAAAAAATTTAAAAGCAGAGATTCCAAAAAAAGGGGTAAAAAAAATAGGAATTATTATTGATATCGATAACTATTTAGAGCCAGAGCGGCTAGAATTCGCAAATAAATGTATACAACAAGTGTTTGAAGCTGAAACTTTGTCAAGCACTAAACAATTTATCGATATTTGTGGAGATAATGGAACAAATGCCAAATTGGCTTGTTACTTTACGAATTTGGGAGGTAGAGGCGAACTGGAAACCCTTTTAAAGGGTATCAAGGCTAGAGAATCTCCCTATGCTGATTGTTTGGATAGCTGGAAAACCTGCATAGAAAGCCAGGGAAAGAAAATCAATCAGAAACATTTTGATAAATTTTGGGTTAGTATATATTTGAGATATGATACTTGCTCAAATCAGGATCGGAAACAAGCTGAAAAAAAATGCAGTATGTCACGGTTTGATTATGTTATGGAACACAAAAAAAATATTTGGGATTGGGATAATCCTGCACTCGATGATTTGAAGGAGTTTTTTAAACTCTTTTGTTAACCCGCCTTCACATGCAATTAATACCATTTATAAAAATTTGTGCTACAAATAATTATTGGGTTTGTTTCTTCACCTACTGTCAAAGGTGCGTCACCATCAGATTGTTGATAGAATTCAAAGATCGATAATGGCGACGCACCCTACGCATACTAACTAGGAATTTATGAGCTTAAAAATCTACTTTCTGCGCCACGGTGAAACAGTTTACAGCAAAACAGGCGGTTTCTGCGGCGACCTCGACCCAGAGTTAACAGCCGAAGGTTCTCAAATGGCAGAACAGTTTGCCGCAACTTATGCGAAATTGCCTTGGAATGCTGTTTATGTCAGTCCGATGAAACGCACAATCGCTACTGCAAAACCTTTGTGCGATGCTGTAGGTATTGAAATGCAGCTTCACGACGGACTGAGGGAAATTAAGTACGGTGAGTGGGAGGGCAAAACAGTAGAATCAGTCAAAAAAGAATACGAAGAAGATTATATTAACTGGCTGACTGAACCTGCTTGGAATGCACCGAATGGCGGCGAAACTTCTGTGCAAATTGCTAATAGAGCTTTGTTAGTTATTGCAGAAATTGAGGAAAAGTACAAGAGTGGAAATGTGCTGGTTGTTTCGCACAAAGCAACTATTCGGATTATTCTTTGCAGTCTCTTGGGGATTGATTTGGGGCGTTATCGCTATCGCATTGGCGCTTTAGCAGCTTCTGTCAGTATTGTCAAATTTGATGTGCGAGGGCCGCTGCTGGAAGTTTTGGGCGATCGATCGTACATGGATGAAACCCTCCGCAATTTACCCGGTACTTGAAATCACGGGTAAGGTGCGCTGCGCGCACCCTACAGTCTGCAACTAAATCGCGCCCAAGTAAGACAATCCTAAAATCGTACCCGTTCCCAGAATATGACCGAAGCAGAGACTTCCCACAAGTGCACCCAAGCTCAAACCGCCCACCGGTAAGGGCGCGGCTGGGCCTGTGTGAGGATTTTTGATGGTTGATTTGCCGAAAGCAATGGCTGCAATATTGCAAATAATCATAATTAAACCGATCGCGGGACTCCATTCAACGGTTCTGGGGGCAACGGCAAGTAAAATTGGTGTAAACATCGATCTGCTCCTTAAAATTTACTAAATGAAAATCTGAACAGAAGATATATCAAAAAAATGCAACTGTTAGCTACACATTGCATTAACAGTTAACATTTCGACATTTTTCTTAATTTTTAGGTGCGCTCCAAGGATACGGCATTGTTAAATGGCAAGGACACGGCAATCAGGACACGGCAATCAGGACACGGCAATTCCGTGTCCCTACCATTGATGTTTGTAGGGTCACGGCAATGCCGTGTCCGGCGCGGTTCGGTGCGATTTTTAATAATAAAAAGATACACACCCTACCAATTACCAATTACCAATTACCAATCCCATGAAAATATTAGTATTAAATGCGGGTTCTAGCAGTCAAAAAAGCTGTGTTTACGAGTTAAATGATGTGCCGCCCGATCGACCTTTGCAACCCCTCTGGGAAGCTAAAATTGATTGGACTCACCAACAGGGTGCAGCAGAGTTGAAAGTCACGACAGCAAAAGGTACTCAATTTGAGGAGGAGTTTGCATCGGAATCTCGCACAGATGCTATTTCTCGAATGCTGGAGACTCTTTGGCAGGGAAAAACTAAAATTATTAATGATTTAAAGGAGATTGATATTGTCGGTCATCGCGTCGTACACGGCGGATCAGACTATCAAGAAAGTACGTTGATTTCTCCGGATGTTAAAAAGGCGATCGCCCGTTTATCTCTCTTTGCTCCCGTCCACAATCCGGTTAACTTAGAAGGCATCGAAGCCCTAGAAAAAATCCTGCCAAATGTGCCGCAAATAGCAGTATTTGATACAGCTTTTCACGCACAATTGCCGCCCGCAGCCTTTGTTTATCCCGGCCCCTACGAATGGCTGGAAAATGGGATTCGCCGCTACGGTTTTCACGGGATTAGCCATCAATATTGCGCTCGCAGGGCGGCTGAAATTCTGAACCGCGATTTTGCCGATTTGCGGCTGATTAGCTGTCATTTAGGCAACGGATGTTCTCTGGCGGCGATTCGCGGTGGTTTCAGTATTGATACGACGATGGGATTTACGCCTTTGGAAGGATTGATGATGGGAAGCCGATCGGGTTCGATCGATCCGGGAATTATCATTCATCTGTTAAAAGAATCCGATTTAACTTCAGAGAAACTGGATAATATTCTCAATCGTAATTCTGGTTTAAAAGGCATTTCTGGGGTATCTAGCGATATGCGACAGATAGGAGAGGCGATCGCCCAAGGTAATGAGAGAGCTCAACTTGCATGGGATATTTACATCCACCGTTTGCGCGCCGGAATTGGGGCGATGCTGGCGAGTTTGGGAGGGTTGGATGCTTTGATTTTTACGGCGGGAGTTGGGGAAAATTCCGCTGTTGTGCGATCGGCGGCTTGCGAAGCTTTTGGATTTATGGGTTTAAAATTGGATGCGGAGAAAAATCAACAGTCGCCGGTCGATGAAGATATTGCGGCGGCTGATTCAGCCGTGAGAGTTTTGGTAATTCACACGCAGGAAGATTGGGAAATCGCGCGGGAATGCTGGAATTTTATTCGCCAAAAGTGAATGTTTGACGATCGCAAATTAGATGTTTTTTGTCTGTTGTGATTTTAAGGGCGATCGCGACTTAAGGGTGAGGTGTAATTGCAATAACTGTGATTGCTCCTTTCCCCGGGCCATAATACCAGAAAACTCGAAACGCTGCTGGTTTTTTTTTTCGACGCAGGCTTCAAATACTTCCTCTTCATTAGAACCTGATAATGTGTGGTATTTATGAGTTTTCAAGCTGGGATGGCGTAAATTAGTTGCCATTAATCCAAGTATTTTCAGCACTTTAGAAACCTCCACAAAAAAGATGATCCAATAACTATGTGGGTTTAGCGAAAATTTCCACGAACCATTTTTTGGCGTTGCTGATTTACGGTATGAAAGGCTAAATAGGTCAGTCATAGAAACCAGTATCGACAAAGCTTGGGGATTTTCAACTGATTTTTTTCATACCCTGATTAAGCAACGCCGA
>NZ_JAUBWA010000030.1:0-59461 GCF_036702825.1 Microcoleus sp. A003_D6
TTTTCATAATTTCAGAAATCGCGTATTAGCTTGTTTTTCTGATTAGATAAAATTATCACCACAAGTTCAGGAGAGCCCCATTGTTTACCTATTTGTGTCATGGTCTCCCCCTAAAGGCGATAGCCGTTCTGTGAAATATCGACTTATTTTATAGGGAGTAACCCAATACACTTAGGTTAGCAATCTGACTTTTAATAGATGCCTATATCTCCCGTAAATTCATGGTATCAAATTCGTCTTAAAGGTTAACTGAACCGTATTAGCTACTAATTAATCAAGCTGAATCAAGCCAATCAAGCTGAATTAATCCAATTGTTTTGATCGAGAACAATTAAACAATAAACTAACAAGCCAACTAATTAACATGAAGAATTTGCAAATTTTGCCTAATACTAACAAACATACCTTAGTACCAATGGCAGTTCAACCTCCTAAACGTTCGTTAACTAGCATTGATTTTTCCGGGTTGTTGGGTCAGTTCATGAATCCTGAAGGACTTTCAATGTTAGGGTTATTACTAGCTCTGGCTGTCATCTCTAAAATCATCGGAATTGGCAAGGGAAAAATTACCTCCGGTCGGTTGTGCGGGACGGCAGAAAAGATGACAGCGACGGGCTTGTCTCTCAAACAAATAAAAGAGAAAAAACGGCAGCCCGTTACTTTATGGAGCGGCACGCCGACTTATTGGTTTAAGAGCGTTAAGGGGTTGAGCGCTAGATTGCAAACGCTATTGGGTGCAAGTCCGACGATTTGGTTTCCTCACGCCGAACGCGGCACTTTAGTTATTGGTGCCCCTGGCTCTGGTAAAACATTCAGCGTGATTGACCGCATGGTTGAAAGCGCATTTCACCAAGGCTTTCCTGTGATTATTTATGACAAAAAAGGAGACCAAATGAAGCTGAACGCGCCCTTAGCAGTGCGCTACGGCTACGATGTACAGGTGTTTGCACCGGGGGAAGCTTACAGCGGCGTTATCAACCCTCTTGATTTTATGAGAGATGCACAAGATGCAGTAATGGCCGCAGAAATTGGACAAGTTATTGCTCGAAATGCAAATTTGGGGGAGAGCAAAGGTAACGAGTTTTTCGAGAAAGCAGGGGAATTGATGGCTAAGGGATTAGTGCAGTTAGCAAAGAGCAGTCTATACCCGGATTTGGCAATGGTTTATGCAATTATTCAACTGCCAGATTTAGTCAAGCGCATCGACCACGCCGTTCACCGTCCCGACGGTCATCCGCTGAAGATGGACAGGTGGATTGCTTCTAGTTTTTCGCAGTTATTAAGTTCAAAAGATGCGGAAAAAACTGTGGCCGGTATTAAGGCAACAGCAGAGGCAACTTATTCGAGTTTTATTCAAAAAGATTTGCTACGAGCGTTTATTGGTCGCAGCACTATTCCGGTTGTTCTAGAAGGCAAAAAGTGCATTATTTTTAAATTAGATGACCAAAGACGAGCTGTAGTTGGGCCTCTATTGGCTGCTGCTATTCACTTGTGCGTGGTGTCTAATTTGAGTCGGGTGCGTTCTGACCCATTTGTGTACTGTTTAGACGAATTTCCGTCTCTCAAATTCGACAGAATGGATCAGTGGGCTAACGAATACCGTTCCGCAGGGGGTGTGCCGATTGTTGGCATTCAAAGTTTAAACCAATTGTACAATCTCTATGGAGATAAAAAAGGGGCTGCGATCGCCAGTGCTCTGTCAACTCACGTCTTGTTCAACCCCGGTGACTTTGACACAGCCGAAAAATATTCCAAGCGCTACGGAGAAGTGGAAGTGCTGGTGAAGAATCGTTCTACAGGCAGTTCGACGGGACAGCAGACGAGCCGCTCTGTCAATTGGAGCGAACAATTGCAAAAGAAACCCCTAATCAGTGCTGACGAGATTTTGCGGTTTCCTCAAGGCAAGTGTGTCATTACGAATCCTGGTTACGGAACGGGTGCGGAAGCTCTGTTTCCCTATCTGATCAAGATTCCAGTGCGCTCCGGCGACATCAAGCGAGTCAAAGATTCTGAGGCTCTTTGGGATAGTAGCATTTGCCCGCAGCTCGAACGCAGAGCCTCGGCACTGTCTGTGGAACGGGAGACTGGTCGATCGATTAATATTGATGAAGAGCTGGACAATCGGATTAAAGCAGCTTACCAATTATTGCCGCATCCCAACGATCCAGAAGAACCCGTGACTGTGGCTGATGTTGAGTTGCGGGTTGACGCTCCTGACGCGAACAGCGTGGCTGGGGAAATAGCAGTTAGCAATATTCGCAAAAAACTTAAAAATTTGTCATTTGGTGGCGATAGATAATGGAGCAAACTAAACAATTTTTGGCTGATATTTTGATTGTTGACGATATTCCCGCCAACGTTCAATTACTTTCTATGATGCTCATTGAAAATGGCTATAAAGTCCGCAAAATTATTGACCCAAAGCGAGCTTTAACAGCCATAAATTTGCAAAAGCCGGATTTGATTTTGCTCGACATAAAAATGCCCGGTATGAATGGCTATGAAGTCTGCCGTCAACTAAAAGCATCGGAAATTACTTGTGACATTCCTGTAATTTTTATCAGTGCTTTAGATGACATATTTGACAAAGTAAAAGGGTTTGAGGTGGGCGGTGCTGACTACATTATCAAACCTTTTGAGCCTGTTGAAGTGTTGGCGCGGGTATCTGCTCAACTTAAAATGCAGCGTTTACAGCAGCAACTTCGCTGCGCTAACGTGCAATTGGCTGCACAAAATGCTCAGCTCAGCCAGGAAATTCAAGAAAGACAGCAAGCAGAAGCCAATTTAAAAATGCTGTTGCACGCTGTTTCGCACGATTTGCGATCGCCTATATCGGGAATGTCGCTGCTGCTGCGGAGTTGCCTCAATAATGCTGCCAGTAACATTGCTATTGATAGGCGGACTGTGGAGGTTATGGTGCAAAGTTGTTCGCGCCAACTTCAGTTGATTGAGTCACTAACAGCAACACAACAGTTTGATGTGAAAAGTGCTTCTTTAGCAATGAAGCCGCTGTCGCTGCCCGCTTTAGTCCAAAATATTCTTATTGAAAGATTACCAATTCTCAACCAGCATCGAGTCAAGGTTAAGCAGCTTTTTGCAGCAGATTTGCCTTTAGTCAATGCTGATGCCCAGCAGCTCTGGCGGGTGTTTGGCAATCTGATTGACAATGCTGTTAAATACAATCAGTCTGAGTTTATTTTGACTGTAGAAGCTAAAAAGGAAGGTGAGATGGTTCGCTGTACGGTTGCAGACAATGGGGCAGGAATTTCTCCTCAGCAATGTGCAAGATTATTCGAGCCTTATACGAGGGGAGTTGGAGTTAGTTTAAGGCAAGGGTTGGGATTGGGACTTTACATTTGCAGGCAAATTGTTGAGGCTCACGGCGGAGAGATTGGCGTTGATAGCGAATTGGGAAAAGGAGCTAGGTTTTGGTTGACCTTGCCAAAGTTTGAAGATTAACAAGATGCCATAATTTGCTACGCGATAGCTACGCCTCAAAAACCACTTTTTTTAGAACAATTAGAAGCTGCCTTCCAACGGCTAAACCAGCCCCAAGCGCAGTGCTTTAACGGCTGCATGGGTGCGATCGCTCGCTTCAAATTTAGCTATAATCATCTCTACATGACCTTTGGCGGTGTGGACGCTCATTCCTAGTTGAGCAGCGATTTGTTTATTGCTTTTACCCTCAACTAGCTGCTGCAAAACCTGCATTTCCCGTTCAGTCAGCTTGATGTCGTCATTCGCATAGCTATCGGGCGGCGGCGTTTTGAGATTTTGCAGTACGCAGTCAGCAATCTTAGGGTCTAGGTAGCTCCCACCTTCCTGCACAGCCGTAATCGCTACTAAAAGTTGTTCTGCGTTAGTGCCTTTAACGCAGTAGCCATGACCGCCGCTTGACAAAGCCGCCATTACCTGAGTTGGATTGCTGTGGTGGGTGAGCATCAGGATGCGAGTATGCGGCAGTGCGGCTCTAATTTGCTGCGCGGCTGCAACACCGTCGATTCCGGGCAAGTCAATGTCCATCAGCACGATGTCTGGTTGGTGTTGCAGTGTGGCACTGACGGCTTCGTTACCGTTAACAGCTTGTGCGACTACTGTTAAATGGGGTTGGCGATTGAGGATATGCTGTAGCCCGATCTGCATCATCGGGTCATCTTCAACTATTAGGATGGTTTTTAGTTGGCTTATTGTTGGTTGGGTGGCGGTAGTTGCAGTCACGGCTAACATTCCTACTACATTTATCCATACCTATTGTTTTTCCTCATCTTAAAGAGTGCCATCCTCCTATGGATAGAAGAAACGTATTAATATTTTGGCGATTGCGTCGGGAATAGGGTGCATATCTCTCGATAGGAGGATGGCAATAAAATGTAAACTGATTATATCGATACTTCGTTGATTTCATCCAAATTGATAGCTGTTGCTACTTCCTTCGGTTGAGGTGTTAGATAACCATTGAGCTTGATAACTGTTTGTTCTCTCTCTCGTTCAATGGTAGTCAAAAGCCAATTTTGAGTTTGTCGGTGTTGCTTGCTGTCCCAGGCAAACTGAACTTTTTTTGCTGGTTGAGTCGGATGCAGTGCCAAAATAATTAGTTGCAGCTTGTGAGGCTCCATCTCGAAGAATTCAGCAGCTACCCATAACTTAACTCGGTCTTGCCAAGTCAGTACAGGATGGCGAATCGCCCACTCAAATAGTCTGGGTGTTCCTTTGACTAAACCCACATTTGTACGGACTTGTATCACTTTAAATGGAGAAGAAGGGGAAGAATTTTCTTCTGTCACTCCCCTTTTTTTTCGGTCTAGTTTTGTTTGAATTGGAATGTCAACAAACATTTTTCGCTGCGGTAAAAACAGTGATGGCGATAGTTCTTTGAGCTGGAAAACCCACTGCTGGAACTGGGGGTGACTGTTGAGAATTGGCTCGACAGGTAATCCCATTAAAATTTGCTTGACGAGCAGTTGCAAGTGTTCTTGCAGATAGGAAGGAACAAGAGGTGGTTCTTGTAGTGGGCTAGTATGAATAGTTTGATTGAGGTCTGATAGAGTAAGGAGGTACATTGCTCAGAGGATAAAAGGCTGAGCAATAGCGGCGATCGCCAGAAGTAAGGGAGAGTCTTTGCTGACAACTTAAGACCGATCGCTGGAGTCAAGAGTCAGGATTCGGATACTTAACGATTCCTCGATCGCCCCGATTTGAGTTTTCTAGCCAAAATCCGAGTCAATTCCGAGCGTAATTGCTGATTGACAAATGCTTCTGCCGCTTAAGTTGTCACCAATTGGGGGGAGTAGGGATGAGACGGTGACTTGGACGGTTTCTCAACAGAAAACCGTGAGGGGCTGGCTGCTCGTTACTTAACTATACAAGTTTGGCTAAAAATGCTACTGATGAAGAAATGATATCGGCAATATCATCGGGATCGAGGGAATAAATCTTTGCTAAAACTTCTTTTTTAATTTTTTCAGAGCCTATCTTCTTGCTGCCACTCACTTGACCTATCGCCACCTCATCCAAACCGCGTTGATAAACTGATAGGGATATATCTCCGTCCAAATAAAGTTGCAGAGTCGTGGTACTGCCACCGCTTAACTTTGCCAGTTGCCGAAAGTTCTTAGAATCGGATTCGGGTATCGTTTTCCCCTTTAACCACCGATATACTGTTGAAAAATCTACTCCGATAGCTTCTGCTAAAGCGCTTTGAGTCCAGCCTTCTTTCAGCAGCAGCTCGATCAACTGAGTCAGCCGCTTTTGGCGATCGAGTATAAGAGAAGACACAGAGCTAACAGTCACAAGTGCTTACCTGACGCTATTACCGTACATTATTTTACTTTCTGTAGCAGAGAAACCTCTCCGCTACAAAAGGGAGGGATTGAGACAAGACCTTTCGAGAATCAGATAAATTACCTCGGATCAGATAAATTACCTGGCACTATACATCTATTTAACGGTAAAGTCCTTGTATTTGCAAGGTTTGAGCAATTTTTTGACGATCGCATTTTTGACTGCCCCTGCTGTATTTTACCCCTTTTATACAAAATTTGAGCAATCAAAGCCTAAATCGATTACGCAACCACCCTTGCATTATGCAATACTTAATATTGCACCGCGCAAGAGAGACGGAACATCAATGTCATCCTCCAACACAGTTCCCGGTTCTGATGCACATAACTTCTCTGTTGTTCTCCGCGCTGAACTCACTGCGAGAGTTGCACAGGACTGCCAGCCAAACAAAGCCGACGCTAAAAATTTGTCTGCCCAGATCAGTACGCTCACTGATGCTGAAGCATTAGAATTAAGCAGCTTGGAATCTACAGTCGAACGGAGCTTGAAAGCTTTCTGGGAAATAGGGCAAGCTTTGCGCCAGATCCGGGATCGGCGCCTCTACCGACAAGACTTCTCGACTTTTGAAGACTATTGCACTAATCGGTGGGAAATGTCTCGTCGCTGGGCCTACCAATTGATTGACGCGGCAACCGTCTATGAAAATGTGCGCCATGGCGCACAAATCCTTCCCGCCAATGAGCGCCAAGTTCGCCCTCTCGCTGCACTACCCTCCCAAGAGCAGCCTAGGGCTTGGGCCCAAGCTGTTGCTACGGCTCCTAACGGCAAACTTACGGCTTTTCACGTTGCCCGAGTTGTTGAAGAACACCAGAAGAAAATTTCGACGAATAAGTCTAACAACGAGAACAGTTCCAAAAACCAACGAACTCTTTCAACCAATCATCCATCATCAGACGGTAAGATTTCAGCAGCTACTCAAGAGAATGCTGGGGCATTGGGAGCAACATCCAGTCAGACAGAAACTCAATGCCGAAGTTGCTGGAACTGTTACCATTGTAGTTTTGAGCCAATTCAAGGCAACCCCCACAGTTTTTATTGTCAAAAGCTAGGCAAACTAAGCTTTATTGAAAAGGATGGTGACGAACGGGGAGCGGAATGTAAATTGTGGGTCGATCGATGGATCCAACCAGAGTTAGTCAAAAAGGCAACACGAGCTCAACGAGATACTTTTACCTTAAGTTTACAGCTCCCGATACACCTGCAAGCCCAGATGCAAGATGCGGCTAAAACTCAAGGGCTGGCTGTAGCAGATTGGGCTGCACAAGTCCTCAAAGGAGCAGTTTCTACAATCAGTTTCGCTTGTGAAGTCCAGCCTACTCATAACATTACGCCCGCCGCCACAAGTGAGAATCATGTTTTGATTCCCAAGTCGGTTCAAGGTCAAACCAGTAGTGGTGTTGATGTAGCTCAGAAGCCAGAACCAACAGCAGCCACTTGAGGATATGCAATCGCGCTATTGTTTTCTGTGTAATTCGCAACTACATCAGTCTCTGACAAGGAGAATAACGTTTTTACTCACCTCTTCACCTGCACCACAAAAATCGTTCGATAGGTAAATATTGGGCTAAAAATCGTCCAAATTAAACAGCGAAAATTGGTGAGGCGATGTTGTCTTATTTCTGGGTCGGCGTTTGCCCTTAACAACTTCTTGAACTACTGGATTAGAGTGAATTGATGTCTTCTCATTCAAGTCAATAACTTCTGAGCTTTCTCCTGAATTTATTTCACGTTCGACTGGACAATCAGTATCATTTTCAGCCGGGGACTCGACTGGCTCAAACCACTCATTATACCAATAAGCAGCGTTCATTGATTGAGGTCGATCGCTACTTAAACTATTGCCGAGGAGCAAGTCAGTTTGACCCAACCACCAAATCGGAACAGCCAACCAAGGTGAAAACATATAAAACTGAAACAAAGCGCATTTTAACAGAGTAGGGTCTATATCTTGACCGATACCGCTCAAACAGTAATTTGACTGTGTTAACATTAAAGCTCCCGTACCGCACGCAGGTTCATTGAAGCTGGAAATTCGCTCTGTCTTATCACCCCTGACTAACTTAGATATCAACTGACACAAAGCTAAGGGTGTCGGATAAAACCCTGAACTTTTTTGAGCAGTCTTTCCGCAAATTTGGGGTAGCAGTCTGCCCATATAATCTTCAGGATACAGCATGAGAATTGACAGGTCAAACATCTGATAAAGACGCATTGATGCACCTTCACAGCCGGCGGGTTCTTTGGGTAAAATCTTGTAAGCTGGATGTCCGAATGCGAACAAAACCCAGTCCAAGAAAAATTCCAAATAGTCCCAAGCTGACCAAGTTTTCCATTCTCCATGTTGAGGAATGCAATTGAGAGTGTTATCTAGCATGGCTTCTGCGGTAGGAGAATGCTGCCATTCGATTTGGGGAATCGGTTCTGCTGGCAAAGTTTCCTCAATTACAAATTTGGGTAAAATTTCTGGTTTTCTGTTCTCCAGAATAGCTAGCATTGGCTCCATCTTCCACCGCATCCAGGCATGAGCGGGGACAGCTTGACACAAAGCCCAATAATCCCACCTTCCCCATAAATATCGGTCTATTTGTGCGAGAATTGTCAAAAGCCAGCCCGGCTTTAAATCTCGTTTTAGGTTAGGGATTAAAGCTGTCTTTTTCTTTAGTTTATAGGGTTGCTTTCTGAAATGTAACAGCGTTGACTCTCTAGTTTGGGAGTCAATAACTGGTAAGACAAGCTTGTTTTTCATGAGTAGAAATCTGAAAAATGCGCCCCTAAAAACCGCAGTAGCGGTTCGCACAATTCTATGTTGATGCAAGCATCGTCTTTAATAAAAATAGAAAAAAAATGGAATAGAGCGTAGCTTTTTTTAAACGAAAAAGCTACACTCTATTCCCCACTCCCCTCTTCCCTATTTCTTTCTCCCCATTGCCCTTTCTCAGCCGTCTATTCCACCAATTATTTTGATATTTGAGGAGTAGAAAATGCTTCGCACAGCAGCAGCCCCACCTGCTTGAGTAAAGCTTTGTTACCATCAGGGCATCCCGACTGAATCAAACATTGAGGACAGCCAGAACTGCAAGGACAACTGCGGGCTAACTCAGCAGCCGCATGAGCTAATTGAGGGAGAGAACGAAAAATAGCTTCCGAGGTTCCCGAACCCCCTTCTGCTAAATCGTAAAAGAGTCCTGCATAGTCATTTGCACCTCTCTTTTCTACCACAAAATTCACATCATTAGCTGAAGCCAAAATAGTCAGAGGTAGAGCTGCTAAAATTTGATGACCAAAACTGTGAATAGCCAACAAATTCGCGGGGTACTCCCACAACTGCTGATATCCGGGAGGAATCGGCTGTTGAGACTGAAGCAATTCCTGGCGAGTAGCTGTTACTACGTGTTGCAGGTAACATTCAACCGGGGAATTCAAACTAATTTGCAGTACAGGAGTCGCAAATTTTATTTCGTAAGCTTGCTCAAAGTTTACCTCATTAAGAACCGATGTTAGCTCAGCCGAGCGAGTTCTCTTGCCACAAACAGGACAGACAGTACATTTTGATAAAGGCTCTCGGTAATTGACGCATTTTCTATTGAGACAAGTTAACTGGTAATTGCGAGTCAATAATTGATAACCCGTGACAAGTTGGCTAATTTCTCCCCAAGCCAGTTCCAGAATAGCTTGAGCTGGAATTGCATTACTATCCGTTGAATTGGTTTGAACATTTCCTTCAACTTCTGGAATAACCAACGGGATTTGTTGAGGCAAACTCAAATTCTGCTTGAGGCTGGTATCAGTGTGGCTAATCGCTAGAGTAAACAGTCGAGTTTCAGGGGTGTTTTGCAAAATAGCTTTGCCATTCAAGAGCGAGCGCGAAGTATAAGTCACCAAACAGCCGTCTGAGTTTTGCGTGCGGTAAATAGCACCAGGAAATACCTCTCGATAAGCAATCTCCGCACTGAGGAGTTCAATCTCTTCTTGAGTATCCGCATCCACCAGTTGTATCGTGCTAGCACCCGTTCCCCCTCGAAAGTTTACATCTTTATGCGGAAAGCCCTTAGCCCATAATTTATCCCGGCTTTTGTGAAGAACACCTTGCTCAATTAAAGCCGTTGCAATTTGAGGAGCGCTCTTGCCAAAGTAGTGCTTGAGCTTACTGGCAGGAATGCCTGTTTCGACAGCCGCGCACATCAAATGTTTGGCAATATCTATGGGATAATTGGCATTAAAGCTCACTAATTCAGATTCTGCCGACAGCAACAATTCAGGGCGAGCGGCAAAATAGTTATCCAAAGGTGATTGTGCAATGGGAATGAAGATAATTAAACCGGAGTTTGTGCGACCGGCCCGGCCAGCCCTCTGCCTGAAAGCTTGCAAGCTTCCCGGCCATCCCCTAATAATAGCAAAGTCAAGTTGAGGCAAATCAATTCCCGCTTCGAGAGCGCTGGTGCTGAGGATACACTTAACTGTTCCTGACTTCAAAGAGTTAATAATTCCCATGCGGCGCTCGCTGGTTAAACTGCCGTAGAAAATTGCTACTTGCGACTCAATTCCAGAGTTAGTTTGAGTTACAGCTTCTTGCTTAAAAGTTGCCCACAAGTTTTTTATTGCTTGTCTGCCGTTACCGAAGCAAATTCCGCTTTGCCCTTGCTGCAACAAAAACATAATGATGCGTGCAACATCGGAATTAGCATCATGAGTCGGTTTAGTAACAATTAATTGCCGTTCTGGGACAGCAGCTCCGCTAGAGTTAATCCAAACTAACCGCTCTGATTTATTGATATTTCGCTTTCGACTTCTACCAGATAGTAACTTCGCTAATTGAACGGGATTGCCAACGGTAGCACTCAACATCAGGAATTGCAGTTTTTGAGAACAACCTCCGCGCTCGTCTACTGCCAATTTTAAGCGGCGAATTAAGCTAGCCATGTTAGCTCCGTAAACTCCGTTAAAAGTGTGAGCTTCATCTAGGACAATATAGCGGAGACGACTTAAAAAGTGCTGCCAAGGCTGACTCCAGTGAACGCCTTTCAGCGCATAGTGAATTAACTCTGGTGTTGCGCTGATTATGCTAGGATTTGCCGCCAATAATTGTTCTCTGGTTTGGGGAGGAGTATCTCCAGTTAGAAGTGCAAGGCGCGGGCGCGCAGGCTCAGGAATCAATTCGAGCAAATCGGCAAGTTTTTGACTTTGGTCGGCTGTTAAAGCTTTCAATCCATAAATAGAGAGTGCAGTAAATTGATGTTGGAGAATGCCCTCTAAAATAGGCAAGTACGCACTTAAAGATTTGCCAGAAGCTGTTGCTGTGCTGAGGATGACATCTTTGCCCTGGCGCACGGCTTTGAGTGTTTTAATTTGGTGCGAATAAAGCTGTTGAATGCCTTGGCGGTGCAAAGCAGAAATTATTGAAGGCGGCAAGTCTTGAGGAATTTTGTAGAGCTTAGGAGTTGTAGCGGTCGCGATTGTATGATAAATAACCTCTTCGCCTAAAAATTCACACAAATCGGCTGTTGCAGTTGGCTGCAAGTGGCTTGCTTCTGGGAAGTTATTTTGGTGAAAATCATGTCTGGCTATTAGTTGTGAAAGAAGGTTGATATAATTGGGAGGCATTGGTCACTCTAAGAATGAATCTTTTCTCTCTTACTACCGATAGGTAGGAAAAAGAACGAGAGAGGAAATTCCAAAAAAACCCACTGGGAGTCTGACTGAAATTGGTGGCAATTATGGGTTTTAATTCAGGAACTAGGGAAACGGTAGGCCTCTGGCTCACTGCGCTCACGCCCCGCCTCGTGAGGCACTATAATGAGTCTTGCAGAAGTCGTGAAACTCTCTTCTCTTTCCGACCTTCGCGTGCTAGCGCTAACGCGCCGCTTCGCTAACGTGTCTTCGCGGTTCGTTTAAAACTTGTTTTTTTCACAACTTATTTAGACTGGCTATATAATTAGTACAGTACACTTTACCAATTACTAGATGTACCTCATTTAACCCAGAAATGTTATAGTATGTGATTGAGAATAATAAACCTATGCCTTACAGTAAATTTACTCTCAGCAAAGCTGTAGAAGATTTTCATCTCACAATCATTGAAGGAGCGCGTTTTTTACCAGAAATACTCCCAGTGACTCCTAGTCTTTTACTACAAGATACTCTTAAAGAAACGATTCCATGGGCGATCGCGGTGAGTAGCGAAAAAGCTCGTTCTGAGGGTATTATCAATCCCGTATTACTGGAAGTAAAACGCCAACTTCAAGGACAGATTAGCGTTTTCTCTGGCGAAGAATTCAATGTAGAACCGGAGGCTGAACTCACGGGCTATGTTGACTTTCTCCTGAGTCGTTCCCCGGAGCAACTATTTATCAAAGCTCCTGCGGTTATACTGGTGGAAGCCAAGAAAGAAGACCTTAAACCTGCTCTTGGGCAATGTCTTGCAGAAATGGTGGCAGCTCAACGCTTTAACCAACAAAAGCAACAGCCGATATCGACGATTTATGGAACGGTGACTAGCGGTACAGTTTGGCGTTTTCTTAAATTAGAAGAGCAATGCGCGTCCATTGACCTTACAGATTATCCGCTTCCTCCGGTTGAGCAAATCTTGGGCTTTCTGGTTTGGATGATGCAGGAAAGATGAGCTGCTTTTAAACGGTTTTTGGGTATGTCAGTTAACTGATTTTCAAATATGAGAGTGCGTTCGTACCCTCAAAAACTGCTGCGATATCTAGATAATAACTAATGACTATTTTTCAACTCTCTGAGCTTTAATTTCTAACTGCTTTCGCTGTCGTTCCACCAACTCAGCCAGAGAACTTTTCCTCCCTTCCATCTCCTGAAAATCCACCACAAAACTAGCTGTTTTCAGCTCAACCGCTAAAGCTTCAGTAATATCGATAATTTCCACCCAACTCGCACATTGATAATCTGAGTCTTCGTATTGCTTAATTCGATTTTCTTCCAGCCCCAGTCTATCCGCAAGTTCTTTTTGAGTCATTTTCGCAGCAATTCGAGCTTTAATTAAGACTCTTGGCAGTTCTAAAATCGAATCTACTTCAATTTTGAGGTCTTGAGTGCGATCGCACCCCACCAATCTTTCATACTCAGCTATTTCTGCCCTGAAAGTATCCAGATGACTTTGGATAGATTCACGCATTACTAACCACCAAGGATCGTTATTTTTTACCTCTTCATCTTGGGCGTCATACTGGGCTAGCGTAGACTCACATCTTTTCGCTAACTCTTGGGTATACTCATATTGCTTTTTATTTCTAATCATGGCGACCACCTTACTAAATCTATAGCAATAATTCCTTTAGGATGCAGCTCTCTGTCCCGTTGAAATAGTTCATAGGAAGTTAGATCGTAACTACCGACTGGCTGGTCGGACGGAAAGATTTCACCGCGATAAAGAGCTTTCTGCGCGGCTCTATCTGCATAATTTCTCAGTCTAGGAGCATGAGTTTTCAGATAATTCATATCAACCTCTTCTCGATCCCAACAAGCATCAAAATCTTGAGGAGCTAGTTTGCTAGTAATAAAACTACCATTGATATAAATTGTTCTGCATCCTGCTGCCTTTAGCTGTTCCATTGCCATTTGCAATCCATCTATCATGCGAGTGCGAAGTGGTGTTATTCCAAATCGCTCTTTGAATTCTTCCCATTCGGTCCAATACACTCCTGGTGGCAAGTTGCCGTTCTCATCAAATTCTGGAATCATGCCCTCACACCTTTACATTTTAACACAATTTCATTGTCAGTTTTTATAGCTATTGATTTCCTCAGCATACCTGAATATGCAGGCAAAAAGCTATCGCTATGAGTGATAATTAATAAGTTGTAACAGAAGCGACTGGTGCGATGCAGGGTTTTGAGTTAATTTTCAGGTCTAATTCGACACTGAATGTTCCGAATATTCCGACTCAATACGGTCAAATAGAAGTCGCCACAACTACATTTAGACTAAACTGTCAAACTCACACCTAAACGATGGAATACGACGAGGATTCGGAGGGCCTAATCGTCGCTATCAGAACCTCCCAAGGTAACAGTCAATCAGTAGTTTATGATGCCTTGGAACAGGTCAAATCGATGACAGATGTATTTGGGAACGTCACATCATACAGCTACGACTTGCACCATCCGGGTCAAGAATACAACTCTACCTGGTGTGTCGGTTGTAACTCCCATTAACGAAATTACCTTACAGAAAAAATATGGTAAGCGGAAAGCGAGCGAAACTTTATTTAGTCCGCTTGATGCAAGCGACTCTCTTAGACTTTAGTCCCGGTAAAAGTTTGTAATAAATCTGGACTTATTGTACATTATTTTACGCCCTAAATGTAAAAAAAAAGCTTGATAAGTAAAATGAAAAACCGCTTTTTTAACAAGGCAGTTAATGAAAGGCTGCCGAGTTAATACGGCAGCGCTTTCCTGTTATTTAAAGTGAGTGAGTTGAGTGATTCTGAGCAAAGCAGGTAACATGGAGTCAGGCTTATCTCCAGTTTTGAGGGCAATTTCCAAATCAAACAAAATGGAGAGCGCTCGACTTAAGAAGTTCGCAGATACTTCCTTAACCTCCTGCTTAAGGAAATACAGCCGTTTGGGGTTACTAATTCCGCACATACTAGCAATTTCGCTATCAGAACGTTGTTGGCAGGAATTGAGAGTAGCTTTTACCCACAGCCAAGTTTTAAACTGGGTTTGAAGAGTAGCAATAATTGCTAAAGGAAACTCTGCCCTTGAGAGCAATTCGTCAAGCACCTTAATTGCCGCCACTGCTTGACCTTTTAAAAGGGCTTCGGCAAGTTGAAAGCTACTGGCTGTGGTAGCGGGAACGAGGGCTTTTGCTGCCTCTTTCGTAATACCCTCGCCGTCGGTATAAATGGCTAATTTCTCTAGTTCACTGACTCTTCTAGCAGAATCGTTGCCAATGGCTACCGCTAGATAACTGACAGCATCTCTGGCAATTGAGAGATTCATCTGTTTAGCAGTAGTAGCGATCGCACTTTCAATTAAATCGGTACGCCAAGGGGGAATCAAAGTAAATTCCTTAAGTTGACCAAACTGCAACAAATGCTTGACCACCTTGAGCCGCTTGTCGATCGCACCAGCAGTAAAGACTAAATGCGTCGTGGTAGGTAACTGGGACAAGATTTGCAGCAATTCTAGCCCAGTTTCTCCAAATTGCTTGAAATCGCAATTTTCAACGACAATGAGTTTGCTTCCTCCGCCGAAAGGAACTGAAGCAGCAGCAGAGAGGGCTGCATCCAGGAAAGAAGCATCGAAGCGGTGGATGTTGAAATCTCGCCAGAGAGGGTGAGTTTGAGTTTTGAACTTTTCCACTTCTCTGGCGATCGCGTAGGTATCATTCCCAATTAAGATATAGATCATGCTGCTAAATCCTCCTGTTGTTTGACAGTGACATTAACAGAACGACCTAGAGCTTTAGTGACGATACGCTGCACGGATTCAAGGTGACTTTTAAACTTAGTCGCGTATTTTCTTTCTACTACTAACACACATGAATCAGTAGAAAGTTCTGCAATTTTAGCTCGGTTCAAGAGGTCGCGATTGCCTGGTTTCGCTGCTGCTATTACTTGCGCCCAAGTTGCCTCTAAGTCAGGAGCAGGAGCAGGAGCAGGAGCAGTAGCCTTAACATCTTGAGGGCTTTTATCAAGTTTGTCAAATCGATTAGATTGGGAAGTGGCCGGCAATCGCATTTCGGGGGCAGCGGGTTCGCTCTTACCTATCAAGTTCAGCAAGCAGACTTCTAACCAGGTAGCAGCATTCGTACTGGTTCTCAATTGAAATTCTGATTTTTGCAATTGTGCACAAGCCGCATCAATTGTTTCAAAATCGAAAGTGCTAGCGAGCGATCGCAGTTGTGAGTAGGCAACGGGCCCTGTAATTAAATTTTGGCAGTGGCGCGTTGATTTGACAATGAGCAAATCTCTCATTGCTGCTAGCAAGTTGCTGAGAATCAGTTTGGGGGTTTTGCCACTGTCAATGAGGGTTCTCGAAGATTGCAGTACGCTTAAGGTATCGCCAGAATGAATGGCTTTGAGAAGGGCGATCGAGTCTTCCTCGCTGATGCTGCCAGAGACTTCTGCAACTGAAGAAACCGTAATCTCTGAATTTAGCAGTGAAAGCTGAGAGAGTAGTTGCAGGGCATCTCTTAGCCCTCCGTCACAGGTGTGAGCGATCGCCCGCATTGCCGAATTTGCGATCGCAATAGATTCAGCGGAGCTAATTTTGTCCAATTGTCCGATAATAGCATCAACTGACAGAGATCGGAAGTTAAAAGTTTGGCAGCGGGAGATAATTGTCGGCAGCACTTTATGTGCCTCAGTCGTACATAGAATAAACACCACATGAGCTGGAGGTTCCTCTAAACATTTGAGGAGAGCATTTTGAGCGCTGGTACTGAGTTGGTGACATTCGTCTAAAATCCAAATGCGGTAGCGACTCATCGCTGGGGCAAAGTTGCTGTGCTGGATTAATTCCCTGGCATCATCCACGCCATTGTGTGAAGCAGCGTCGATTTCAGTCACGTCTAAGCTGGAACTAGAATCAATGGTTTTGCAGCTTGAACATTCTTCGCAAGGAGTGGCGGTTGACTTTTTGCTATTCAAGCAATTGAGGGATTTAGCGAGGATGCGAGCGGTTGAGGTTTTGCCTGTTCCTCTGGGTCCAGTAAACAGGTAAGCTTGAGCAATTTTGGAGGAGGCGATGGCATTGGTCAAGGTTGTTTTGATGGTATCTTGACCTACTAATTCTTGTAGGTTTTTTGGTCGGTATTTGAGGTGCAGTGGTTGGTACATTTTGAGTTGTTAGAATACTTCTAATCACTATTCCCCGATAGGGGAGCCGTGCCTGAAGTTATGCCATTTCTCAAAACTCTTGTTACACAATTGTTAGGTTTGTTTGTGGGATCTGTTTGTCAGGTGCGGATCTGTGAGATTGTTTGTCGAATTTAGTTAGGGTTTTCAACTGCGACACACCCTACGGGTACTATTGCATAAATCTTGATAATTAGTATTAAGATCAGTTGTCGCCGCTGGCGAGCGTCCTGAACACCTTTTTAGATAATTGTCTATGTTAAAAGAGCAATTAAAATTATTCTGATTCATACAGTAATAGGCTCCGAATTGGGGCAGAAGAGGGCATCAAATTTAGATGCCACTCCCCACCTTTATACTATTCTTGCGGAGCGATAATGTATTCGCACTCTAAAGCCTCTGTACCCGACGCTGGTATTCCAAACGGTGCAATCAGCATGGGAGCCGTAGGAGTTGCCATTAACATCCGCAAATCGGAACTAGAAACAGCTTTAACTGTATCAATTAAATAGCGGATGTCACACTTGAGCCGAAAGTCACAACCGAATAGTTTGGCATCAACTATCTCAGTACCAGAACTGAGAGTATTATTGAGTGAAATTCGCACTTGTTGACTATCTAAATCGAATTCAAAAATTGCTGTAACATGGGACTTATCGCTGTGAGAAGCTAACCGCTCTAAGGCTTTCAAAAAGCTGAGCTTCTCTACCACAATTTGATGGCTAAGTTCATGCCGATAAGGAGCAATGATCTGGTCGCAATTCGGGTATTTTCCTTCTAATAACTGCGCTGTCAGCCGCCAATTGTTCCACTCAAAAGCAACAAAATTACTGCTATTGTCAGGCTCAGTTTCATAGTAAATAGCTACTCTGTCAGTGGGATTCAAAGTCCGCTCTAATACCCGGAGTACCTTAGTGGGTACTGTAAATTCCACGTTTCGAGTGTTCAAAATATCGGAATCACTGCTTTCACTGAATCCTACAACCATTGCTATCCGATGCCCGTCTGTTGTCCAAACTCTCAATTGAGAAAGTCCCCTTTCTGCGTCGTGGCTTAGTTGAAAATTAGCTCCAGTTAAGATACGTTTGGTTTCTTCAGAACTTACAGCAAATAAGCTGGCTTTGAGGACAGCAATTAACACACTAGCAGGAATGGTCACAAGTTTTTGTTTAAGGCTCTTGATAGCAGGGAATTCGTCCGCAGTTAGCCCACGAATGACGTGCTTGCTCCTTGATGCAGTCAGAGTGGCACTGACTGATGGAACGTCACTTCCTTTGATAATTTCCCAAGAACTCTTTAAGGTAAGGCGACTTTTCGGAAATTTTCCGAGAATATCCGCGAGTATGGTTGCAGGGAGAGTGAGCTTTCCAGATTGATTGACATTAGCATCAAAGCTCACTTGCATTCCAAATTCCAGGTTATAAGCAGTTAAATGCAATTGTTGAGTTTTGGCATTAGCTTCTATTAGAACATTGGATAAAATGAGATGGCTGTTATTGCTATAAATGCTGCTTTTGAGAGTCTGTATGTAATCATTGAATTCTCTGGTATCACAGGCGAATTCAACGATTGAAGGGGAAGGAGAAGGCTCCGGTAATGTCGCATCGTTTGATTTAGCTCCTAAATCAGAAGCATCGGCTGCTGAAATTGGTGCATAGTCTGTGGAATTTTCAGAGGCTTCTACTTGTTCGGAAAGTGCTGTCTTAGGCTCAGAATTTGAAGAAATATTTGTTATTCCTTTGACCGATTTTCCAGATTTAGCGGAATTAGTCGCTGTTGCGGGAGAGCGTTTTTTCTTGGTTGCTCTCTGTACTACTTCTTGTTGAGGGGGTGCTTCTGTAAGTCTAGATTTTGCCATAATTAGTTGTGTGTCAGAAGTTCGATTTGCCGCTGCGGTAGCAGCACTCGCGAGCGGTGGCTGAAAAAAGAGAGTCGAAGTGTGGAAAGAGTGGAACCAATATGGTTGAGAGCAGGTTGATTATTGAAATTAAATTTTAACAATTAAAGGTAATAATCAACCTTTATTTTAGGATGATAAATTTGAGCTTGTTGATTAATAAAATCGTAATCTAAGTAGCAGTTTTTGGGAGTGCATCTTGTCGAAAAAAGGAGAGCGAAGCATTCCGGCATATAAGTTATTGGTGAACGTCTCATATTTACGGATGTCATGCTTCGCCCTACTGATATATTATTCTAAGTGAGATGTCCCCTTTTTCACAAACCGATTTATTGCTATTTTATCCCTACTTTCTACTGCCTATCATCAAAAGTTACTTGAACCAGATTTAGTTAAGTATCCTAATACAAGTTGAACTCTGGATGAAATTGGAGGGACAAATAGTATCCGTTGGCGGCAGCGACTCGTTCCGACATACAAGAGGCGGTGGTATTCTTTAAGTTTCTGTTTGATGCTCATTTCTTTTCCCACCAATAGCCTAGTCAAAATGTCATTAATGTCCAAACCCACTTCATCAAAAGTGCTGCCTTGAGAATTGTGAATAGTCAGGGCAAAGCAATTGTCAATTTCGGCAAATATGTCGTCCTTAAACCAATAATACTTGCGCCATAAAAATCCGCTGCGCTTGGCACTCTTGAGTTTTTCCTTAAGTTCAGCCTGGTAGCGTTTATTTTCGGATTCATGCAGCGCAAAGATTTGCCGAAATAAACCGTCATCGGTCATAATCTTTAAAAGCCATACTCGATAGCCGTAGTGTTGGATCGTTTCAACTTCTTTAATGGTAAATTCAGTTGAAGTGGGCAAAATAACGGTCTTACCATCAGGGGCCATGACTGGTTTCTTAGTAATCAGCCTTTCTCCCGGTATGAATCTGGGGGCTGTTTGACCGTAAACTTGTTCTCGGAGGGCCTGATTGTAATAGTTGACTTGCTTGTTTGTCCAGCACAGAATCCGAAAGCAGTCTGGGTTAAAAGTGAATTCGCGCTTGATGGTTTTGAGGGCATATTGCAGGAGTGTTTCTGACTTAACTTTGAATGCACCGTTAGATTTGTTCCCTTGAGTGTAGGTAGAATGTGGCAAGAACATATCGGTTTTATTCTTGACACAAGAACGGCATTCGGTGATGAAGTCGAGGACGGGACTTTCTCCAGCTTGCCTGACAACTTCGGTTAGCATAGTTTTATTGGTAATGCTGAAGACAGGCGAGCGTTTTTCTCCGACGGGGTTAAGCTGAGCTGGGTCGCCCATGAGAATTAATTTGCGGTGGTTGAACAGGGTACGTTCAAATCTGCGATCGATCCAATCCCACAGTTGAGTCCCAACCATTGAACATTCGTCGAGGAAGATTATATCATATAGGTGCAGGGTACTCAAACTTGTCTGCTCCAAAGTTTTCTCTTGTTCTTTTTGAACCATGCCTAGTCCTAAAAGTTGGTGTATCGTCATAAAATCTACTCCGAAAATGCCTTGAGACGCTGCCATTTTTCTGAGGATGCCGACTGCTTTGTTGGTGGGGGCGGTGAGGGCAATTCGCTTGCTTTTACTCAAGAGTTCTTTGATAATTTGGAAGACGATTGTGCTTTTTCCTGTGCCTGCGTAACCTCCGAGCAAGAAGAATGACTCGGTACTGGTTAGAAAGACTCTCAATTTATCGATAGCTTGCTGTTGTTGCGGTTTGAGTGCGAAGGAAAATTGTTTAAATTCCTGCGGTCGTTCTAGTAAGGTTTGAATCATTATTAGTGCCTGGTGCTAATTTTATCATTCTCTTAATAAGCGTTAGCTTTTTGATTTATTTATCACCTAATGAGTCGGATTCACAGCATATTAAGTCTTTAAACTTGAGTCTTTCTATCATTTATAGCTGCTGCACCCGCGCTTGTTAGCTGTGGAGACGGAAGGTAGCTAGCACTGCTGGTCTGGGGTTCTTCATCCAAATCGATTTATTCAAAAATTAATCGCTGAACATCAACTCAAGTTACTCATTTTTGAAGCTATTAAAGAGGAGATAGTTTTATGGAAAGAATAAATTACGGAGAATTAGTCCAAACAATTCTATCTCAACACTCAGGGAATGACCTAGATACTGAAACAGAAGTACAATTAGTTTTTGATACGGAACGGGAGCATTATCAAGTGCTTCATTTGGGCTGGTACGAGCAAAAACGGGTTTACGGCTGTGTAATTCACGTTGATTTAAAAGATGGAAAAATTTGGATTCAAAGGGATAGAACCGAAGCAGGAGTAGCGAATGAGTTGGTAGCTGCTGGAGTTCCTAAAGAAGATATTGTTTTAGCTTTTAAAGCTCCTTATGTACGTCAATTTACTGATTTTGCAGTGGGGTAAATTGAGTCTATCTTTTAATATTTAATGCGGACACATCCGCTTACTCAAGCTGCCGGGGATCTTCTGAGGGAGGATGCCAACCAGCCTGAACCCATAGCGCACGGGCTTCTTGGATAGAACGTTCTCCTCTATAGCGTTCGTCGTTGAGGTCAAGACGCTCACAAGTAGCTCGACCGATGGGAGTTGTGCCGACAATCTTTGTGCCGTATGCGTTCCAGATGAAGTGGTCAGACCACTGCTGTTGACGGGGATTAAATAAGGGCAGAATTGCTGAGGTTTCGACATCCCGACCCACAATGAAATTATAACGATGCTGGTTACAACGGCTGCAAGCCAGAGCTAGGTTATCAGAATTGTCGGAGCCTCCTAGAGAGCGCGGCTGGATGTGATCGATGGTGAAACGAGAAGTGCTGATTTTTTCTGGAGAGTGGCAATATTCGCACAGGTAGCCTGCGCGTTTCCGCACCAATTGCCTTGTCAACTCATTAATAGTCATTGCTGGGCAACCAAGAGTGAATTGAGGTAGGTAAAGATGCGGTCTAGTTCCCCTATGGCATTGAGTTCTGCCTCTTCTTCTAGGATCAGCGAACCTGTCTTGTTCTTTTCTAGCAGGTCTTCGAGGCGAGATTGCAACTCGTCGGTAAATTTGAAGAGTCGAAGGTTATCAATTTTATCAACTTTAATGCCCGTTTCCAGCAAGGATTGTGGGCTAATCACTACTTGGATCATAATTTTGCTGCTCCAGCACAAAGCACTAGCTTAACCTTAGCCAATTTTGATCGACCACCATTTTTTTATATTTTATTAAGAATGATTAGGCTCATCAAGTTGTCAAAGGTAGGGTTGTTAGATTTTAACATAGATTAGTTAGGGTTGGAGGAAATATGAATGTGCGATCGCCAGTCCAGAGAGCGATCGCCAGTCCAGAGAACTCGATTTGTTGTAACCACCTGCGTACAGTAGCCCTAGCCCTGTGTACCTTAAACGTTTGGAGCGATCGCATTTTCCGGCTCATCTTCTAAAAGGCATCCCTTCTAAATCAAGTTCAGCAACTTTTGCCAAAGCTTCTAAACGCTTCTTTAATGTTTTATGCCGGGGACATTCTACAGCGTATTCGTATTTAGAGCCTGTATGTTGAATATCTGGAACTTGGCAATCAATTAAGTTGCTAAGGTAGCCGACTAGCTTTTTGATAGGTATTAGCCAAGCTTTAGCTAACGCTTTTGTACGGAACCCAATCCAAGCTCTAAAGTAGGAGCCGTCTTCGCTAATCTGGTAAGCCACATTGGGGGATAATTTAACAATAGCTTCGATACGGGCAATACCCAAACCTTTGAGTTCGTTTAAACTGTAATTTTGGATTTCTCCGCTGTTCCACTCGATTTGGAATGGACGTATATTTTCAACGTTCAAGCGTTGGACTATCCCCCTTTGTTGAACTCCTTCTCGGCATTTTAAAATGTAATCTCCCTCTTTAAATCCGTATAATCCTTGTTTCTTGGCTAGGTTTTCTAGGTACTGCTTCCAGGTTTCTTCCCAAGCTATGTTAAAGTCGAGAAGCTCGTAATTTTCTTCGCTCAATTGTCGAGCCAGTTTTTCTTTGAACTGCTGTTTTTGAATTGGCATAGCGAATTCTAAGAAGTTGTCGGGTATTTCGAGAGCTAAATACGTCTTAGCTCGGATTTTGAGGTCAGCAACAGACAAACTGCGAGCGGCTTTTAACTGCTGAGGCGCAGGAATATCTATGGTACAACTTGTCGGGAAGCCTGGAAACAAGTTAATGGGAAAGAGATAAAATTGGCCGAGAGTCGAGATAAAAATGTGGTGTTCAGTTAGCGATTCTACTTGGAAAATAGTTGTGTTACTGAATTGTACCTGTTGCGAATTAGCAAGTACGATGGTTGTGCAAGCGGGAAGTTCTCCAGTAGTTTTTTGAGGAGTAAACTGAGGCACAAGGGAGATTTTGAGGACACAGATTTCATCAAGTGTATAATCCCAAGAAAAGCTGTCTTCGCTGTTATTAGCATCCCAGGTAATTCTTATAGGTCGATCGGTTTGATTTAGAGAAGTGACAGTACCGTAATGCTCACCAGTTTTGATGATATCGCCTACTTTAAAGGGAAGTTGATCGGAAGGATGCGGAGTGAGAAAAGGGAAAATTACCGCTACCACTTCTTTAACTTCACTAGGGGGAGTGTTGTCAGATTTAGAGCAAATAGTTGAGATATCGATTAAAGCGGTGTTAGAGTCCATAACCTTTGAGAAGTTAATTTTTTTTCAACTTCTCCCGTTAGGGGGTATCTTCTCAAACAGAAGCCTAAAACTTTCTAGTTTTCGCTAGCATCTTTGGTGCATATAAAGCAAATTTAGGCTTTATTTAGGCTTAAAATTTGTTTAAGTCCCGCTAAATATATCGCCAAGAAAGCAACTTGGACAGTGCCTGAGTGAATCAAGGTATGGGAAATTACAGTCAATCCTAGTCAGATTGAGCTGATTCAATCCTTTGCCGACGAAGCCTACACGAAACTCTACAACTCGACACAGTATTAAACAAAAAAAAACTTAATAAAGTTAGCAAAATAAAGGGAAGGGGAGGGTAAAGGTGTATTGTTAAACCTTTACCCTCCCCTCTACTCTCTCATATTTTTCAGATGGGTATGAGGGCTATGTCCTTAATTTTATCAAGCTTTTGACGGGGTTGTTATCCCGTTAGTTGTAGCTAACCAGGATTTGTATCAAGTACGACTAAACTTTATGAGAGATGAACAACTGATAAATTCTGAGCGCATAGAACCAGATTTAAGGTTAAGGAAAGTGGCAAACTTACGCAAGTCCTTTGTCAAAGTGAGGCGGAATAGATAGTCAGTAACGATTGAGGCAATCGTTTGATTAATTGTGAGACTCTGAGCGTTAAGATTAGCCAACTCAGCACAAGATAAATGGGTATTTTCCAATTCTTCAGGTCGCAATTCTATCAAATTGGGGCATTGTAAAACAGGAGAGGGAAGCGCTCCCATAATGCCTATCTTCTTAAACTTATCCAGGTGCGTAGTTAGCTCTTCAAGGCTATTATGGCTGCCCAGTAGAATTTGACCGCTATCAAAGTTATTGCCAGCATCAAGATACCAGATTCTCGGAATCTCAGCGTGGCGGTTATTCTCTAGCGTTTTGCCCAAGGAACGGCGAGCAGCACTATTGTCAACGCAGCCAATGATAATTACCAAATCATTCCAGTATGATTTTACCAATTTGGGGTCAAAATAGTCAGGAATTGCACTAATTTCTAGCCCCCAGGTAAGATTGTAACGTAAGGCAAGAGTAGTGGCTTTATTCAATCCAAGTTCAGATTGACCAAATCTCTGCCTCCCCAAATTTTTCCCTTCCACAATATCGGGATCTACAAAGGTAATATTGACATTTTTCCCAACTTGTTTGAAAACGTAAGCTAATCTCGCTAAACTTTCAGCCACATAAGAGCCAGTGCCGCCACAGCCAACGAGCCATAAGTGAAGGTGAGAGTAATCTTTGAGAAGGAGAGGTGTGGAATTTGCGTACTCAAAGTCGAGGTTTAAGGGAGTTTTGGTAAGCATCAGTGATCAAATGTGGCTCTTCAAATACAGAATTAGCTTTAATTAAGCTATAGTGTCCGAAAATTCCGATTCTCACTAAAATCTCAGGAGTCAAGGTATTAACTTTACCCAAGACTGCATAGAGGCGAAAACCCCGCTCGTCAGCATCATCTGTGCTGCTAAAGAAAGCAGGCATTTCTGCGTGAGAGTGGCACTCAATTAAAGCAGTTGAGTAGGATGAATTGTCAAAAGGCTGGCAGCTCGTTCGGGTAGTCAATTGGAGTGGAATTGTCAGTTGCCATTGATTACTACTGTCAAGGGATAGGTGAAATAAAATCTCTGTGAGATTGCCACTGCTATCTTTGGTGAATACAGCTTTTGTCAATATAGAAAGTAGCAGTTCTGATGGTACTAAACGAGTCTCAAGGTGCAAGTAGGGTTCTATAGGTGGCAACCCTTTGATAGTATTGGGCGTTGAATTTGCAACAGGAATCATGGCCTCTAGTCCGGGGCGAACTGAACGCACAAACACGCCGTTAGAGGCTGTAACGTATTCGCAGAATACCCCAGTAGCAATGGGAGGCAAGGGAATAGAGGCATGAATGTGGTTAAAAAGTTTTAGCATTAACTTAAACTTTGTGTTGAACAATAAATGTTGAGTGCAGTCCCTACATAGAAGTTTTGATTTAGGTAGGGTTAGCAATCAATAGGAGGTGTTGCACTAAAGAGTCAATTGAAGGACTGTACCTCACTTCAACTAAATCTTTAACAGGATAGGTACGCCTTTTTCTCAAGGCTAAACTTTTCAGATATTCTCTGACATCTTGGGGAAACTTTCGGCTTTTTTGGCTGGATAAGTCAGCATTGAAAGGAGTGGTTATGAAGCTCTGCCAAGCAATGTCAATGGTTTGAGTTGAAGCAACAGGTGGAGTATTTTCCCCCCAGCAAATTAAACCGTTTGGATGGATGTTTGGTAAAGGAGTGTGGTAAGCTTTCGACTCTGGGTTGAAAGTAGCCAAATCAGTTGCAAATACCCAATATTGAGTGTTGTGTCCTACAAATACCAAGGCAGTTAGTGGAATAGTAATGGGTTTACTATCATCAAATTGGAGGTTATATTGGGCAGGAGATATGAATTTTACTACCCAATTTCCTTGAGAGTTAGTTCCCCACCTTATGACTCCTGGAGGCATCCAATCCGTATCAATCGGCTCGTGACAAAATGCAGTTCTCAAACTGACAGAGGAGAGTAGTTTGTAGCGTTCCTTTGTTCCTTCTCGATAATGGAACAGATATTGTTCTTTGATGAACAGTAATTCAGCATCAATTTCTGCTAGCTGTCGAGGAGCTGTTTGCAGAATTTCACGAAAGACTTCTCCTGACAAATGTTGCATAATAACTTGAAATCGATAGAGGTTATGGAGCTAACCCGATAGGTAAGGTTAGCTCATGCTTGAAAATTAATATTCGTTCGACTGCATTAGGGTAGCAACTCTCCAAGTTTTGTCGGGGTCTTCTGGACATTCTGAACTAACTTCCTGATTTTCCAGCCATGCTTTCCTGTCAAAATAATCAATTTTGAAAAAATAGCTTTTACTGTCAAGTTGAATGCTAAGAAAATCTCGTTCTCCGTAGGGGTTGTTGCCAGCTTCAAAACTGTTAAAATCTCTTAGTAATTGCAGTAACTTTTGTTGCTGTTCGGGAATAAGAGCTTTTACAGCTTGAGTAATCCGAATTTCACCAATTTTGGTATCTCCTTGACGTAATTGGTCATTAAGACGTGCAATTCTTTCGGTTGCTGTTAGAGTTTCAGTCATAATTAAGACCTCAATTTCCAACAACTACAACCGCACTAGCGGTTGCTGGTTCACTCGTAATTATTCGGATTCAGGGGTAATTCAAATTTACAAAGCGCTTTTGTTCCAGAGTTCAATAATTTGCTGAAAATGTCGATGGCGGTCAGTAGCCAGCCAGTCAATGACCTGTTGAGCCTGGGTTATTAATTCTTTAGCACTTTGCCATTGTTCTGATAAAAATATCAAGTTTTCGACTGTCCATTCTCCAAATTGATACTCGTGTTGAACGCAGCAGTCAAGCCAAATATTATCAGTTGAGTAATTGAGAAAACTCAGTACAATTGGCACCCCTTTTACGGGAAATTCAGCCAGAGAGCAAAACTGTTGAAATTGCTGATGATTGATACTATCTGGTGGTAAAATCTGAGAAAATGAAACTTCAAATTCTTGTTCATACCAATCTTTCACATCATTTTCAGTGAGCCAATTTAGTCCTTCAAAACTTAGAGACAGCAGGATTTGCCATTCAGGAGCTAAGGAATCAATATCTTCATAGCTCAACCAATCCAACCCCCAAGACTCAATCAGGAGTTGGTCGAGGCGTTCTTCTTGTGCTATTTCTAATTGCCAGGGGCTGATCGGGATAAGTTCTGTTTTGTCAAGAAGACGGAAAAATTCTAATTCGCGGGGGCTATGATTATCAGGAGTATCCGAGTAAATAGAACTGGTACTGGTAGCAAATTCAGTTGAAAAAAAGTGCTGGTAAAGATTGAGAATTTGAGCGCTATTGAGCGTTTGTCTGAGAAATTCAATCGCTTCAAGTGGCTTAGTTACTGGGTAGGAGTGTCGCAAAGCGGCAATGGCTTGCGACACAGACAAAATGGTTGCAGGCATTAAAAATTAAGAGGAATTTGGAGACAAGCAATAGCTGGCGCAAGTTTGAGTTTTTTGAGAGTGTCTCTAAATCGCTGTAGTTCTTGCTCACCCAGAGCGATCGCGTCAGAGAGTTCTTGAGCCCGACTTGCCAAGGTTAGCGGAGTAACACAACCGCTGATAGAGTCGCATTGCAGAGCCCAAGTGAGTTGGACAGCTTGATTCGGTTCTTCCGGTGCGGAGACAAGTGAGGGGAGTGGGGAATGGGGAGTGGGCAGTACGCATAGTTCTTTTTTCCAATCTTCTTCTACACCCTTTGTCTTGGCTTGTTTGATGATTTTAATGGGTTGACCTGTTTTTCGTTCAATTGTAGCTTCGCTTAATTCAGGGAAGTAAGGAAGTAGGACTTCTAGCAATTTTTCATCATTTGCAGTAATTTCGTTGGGCAGTTCGATTTGCCTGCCTTCATATTCTATTAGACTCATTGTTACCTCTTTAAAACAGGGGGATTTGTACTCCAGCTTCACCTTTGTTGACGGGGTGGTTAGCAGGATTTTGAAGATTTGGTTTGGCTTGTTTCCGGGGTTGACCAACAGAAGAACGAATTTGAGCGCTCACTTTTCGGTTAGGTAGGTTAGAGGCTAACCGCTGGAGCAATTCTTGTAAATGGTTTGGCCAAGCTCCAATCGAGTTTTCTCTAACTTGTACTAATAGTGGTAAGTCATCATGGCTCGTTGCTGTAATTTCTACGATTCGCCCTTCTGGATGCCCATCGTCTGGTCGCATAACTATGTGGATTTTGATTGTGCTTTGATTGAATTCATAAGGTTCTGATTCTCCTTCATCAAGTAAGTCAGGACTCTGTGAAGTGTTCTCAGTTTTGTTGATGGTTTCACCCACTTTTTGAGTAGCTGAAAGTGGAATCTCCTCTCCAGTTGGTTCGGAATTTGGTTCTATTTGGGTCATGGCTGGATTCGCAGTACAAGCAAGTGCAGCTTATTCTCAAAAATTGCCGCGATCGCGGCCTTGCTTTTAACGATCTATTTTTTGTAAATTTTTAACGGTAAGCGTGTTTCCCAAGAAATTCCTTAATTAATTCCCATTAATTATCTGTCCGACAAGATGCGGTCGCACTTGTCTCTATTGATTCTTTGATTGTAATTGCTCAACCCCCTTGACAAGAAGACGAGATAGACATTAGATAAAGGAATGGAAAAACTCCCGGACTTAAAGCAACTATCGAACGAGGCAAAAGAAGCCTTGATAGTAGAGCTATGGCAAGAAATCGAAAAACTCAGCGCAACATTAGCCACCTACGAACCTTGCGCCAGAGCCATCTCCCAAAAAAACTAGCAAAAATTCAGAAGTATTGATAGAGAAGGAATATCTATTGCGCTCGCAAGCTATATTACTATTAGCCACATCTACGATTGCACGTAACTACTCAATAACCGCTGGTGATTTTAGAGAATCTGAACGAGAGCCAGCGAGTTTAGGTTGTTCTAGCCTTGCTATTCACTAATTTACCAGCGGTTATTGTGTTTTTTCAGCGGTTTTTGAGCAGTTACGATTGCACAGCTATCAATCAGAGCATATTTACTTAGGCAATTGTAACTCTCCGTACAAATGCGATCGCTCTAGAGCGTAAATCAACACTATGATAAAAAGTTGTAGTTAGTAGATAATCAGTAAAATATATAAAAAATTCTCCCAGCTATCAGTAGGTTCTGTCGCTGGGAGAAATCGCTGGAAAGTCGGTTGATTCAACTAACGCAGGTATCTCGATTAATTCGATTTCAAACCTTCGCTGCATTCGCCGTTATTCTTTAGGCACAGTAGGCTTTGGTTGCATGTCAAAAATAATCACAAATGTGCGCGTTTTCACTAATCGCTGCAAAACCCGTAGATGATCATCTGCATCGTTTCTCTTACGAAATCGTGCCACAATAACACGCTGACAATTAGGAAGCAGGCTAATGATACACCACGGGTGCAATTTTTCAGAGTAGGTCATTTTAGTACCTCAGCAGTAAAAGTAACAGATTGTGCTCTTGTTTGATTGCTTGCCAAGACAGTAATTGAATAATCTTGTCAAAGACAGGTCACGGTGACATTGATATTTGACGAGGTTTGTGCTATAACCAGCTCAAATTATCTTTTGATGCTGAAAAAGCTTGATGTATAGCAGCCACCAAAACTGTTAAAACAAGTCAGCAGTATATGATTGCGACAACGTATACAGTCGTTGCCCTAAACAGTCTTTCCGTTATACGCGCCACTATTAATCCAGGCTATTCTCTTCGCAAGGCGGACACAGGAAAGCCACCAATGTCTCTGGAATTTCCTCAAAATGCTCCAGCAAAAAATCCATTAAAGCCAAATGACGCAAATCGACAGCAGTAGGAAATCTGCGATTTTTACCCGTTTTAAACCAACGCCGCACTGTAGAATCAGAACGAGAACAAATAAAAGCGATTTCCTCATAACTCACTCCCCACTTTGCATAAAACTGCCTCGGTGTCATTCGCAATTGGCATTGACTGTAAGCTGCAATCAAATTGCGTTCTCTATCGGTCAAATTCTGCTGCTTTTTTATCATCCTCAAACTTCTCCAAATCTTCCTCCCAGGCAGTATCAAACTGACACCACGTTGCGCTTTTGGAATCAGGAGTAAGGCAAATGATGTAGCACCACATCCAACAGCATTGACACTGTTCGTAGTTGTAAAATTTGCCGATAACCATTCCTCTGTCAGCTTCTTCGCTAACACCCGTCCAGCGCACCATTTCGCCACAGTTAAAGCGCGGGGGATGAATTTTGGCAAAGTTTACAGGAAATTCAATTGCAGGCGGCATATCCTTCAACTGTTTTAGGGGCAGGGTCGAAATCAAATCTCGCTTTCCTTTTGGGATTGACATGAGTTTTTAACTGTGCATCTATTGCACCTGATTTGTTTTGATAAATTTTCAGACCAATTTCTCGATAGAGAAATTGCAGAGCGACATTTCTTTAAATTAATAAATTAAAATCTCTAATATTAGAGCCTGCATTAATTGCAAGCGGATGCAAGCACAATCGTCTGATATTCACGCACTTCAAAGATATGATGGGAGGCTAGCTAGCAGCGATTGCTGCTCGCGCGACAACTGACAGATATGCCAACAGAGATGAAGCGTTTGGAAAGACGATATCCTCTATCAAACAAATCTCTAATTTAACTTGTGAGGGATTGGAATCTTTCAAGTTTTTACCGGATACCTGTCGGAGTTATTATTTATTGGCTTGAGATATGTTTATTGGCGATCGCTCGCAGCATTACTTGCTTTGAAGATCGGGATCTGCGCCCTCCACAGAACTCCTGCGACAGGGGTATAGCCGTCTTTCGAGGCAATATAGTCTGAAACCGCACACATAGGCGAGCGCGATCGTTCCATCCGCGAGTTCCCGTCGAGATCGCGTTTGAAAAGTATTTTTTCGGCGAGCCGGCGCCGCGAGCGTCTAATACTGTACTGAGACGCGGCCGGACTCAGATGAGTCTTTTACATGAGGGTAAAGGCTGTGAAGTCCTTAGCAGAGTAGGCTCTGCGGAACAGACGATCCTTTTCAGGTCGCACTGGGACTAAACTAATCGCACTTTTTGGCAGCGTTCTCACCTTGCTCCTCAATCCGCCAGCTCCAAGCGGCGATCGCAAGTGTGGACGATCGCACCCGAAAGCAACGATTCCACCATCACTCGAGCGCCTGAGACAGCTTTAACCACATATTTTTGAACCTCACCAAGAAACCGCACAAGCGCGCCCACCTTTAATGAGTGTCCTGCGTTCGCAGCTTCATCAATTGGTGGCACACCCCCCGATATCTTTATATCTTTATCCGACCCTGTGCCGCCAGGAACCCCTTCCAAACAGGGAGCCACGGCTTCTGCCAAAGAGATAGCCTTCTCATCCCGCTGCTGCCAAGCTGCAAAAATCGCCGCTCGGCCGTCGTTGGGGAACTGGAACTGATAAACTCGAATGCGCTTGGACTTGCCCAAAGCATCTCGTTCCTCCGACCTTTCTTGGCGAACCCGTCGCAGGGTAAAGCCTAGCTTCCCCTTCAAAACGTACTGAACCACCTCCATTGGCTGGGCATTAGGGTGGACGTTGATACCCAGAAAATCCTTCACGTCCGCAGAATACTGCTTGACCCTTTGAGCAAAGGCTATCACCTCCGGGTCAGTCCCTCGATACTCCCTGTCTGAGTCAAAGAACTCCATCAGCCCCAACTTCTTGAGAGCTTCCACAGAAGCTTTCAGGAAGCGCAAATCTTGCGGGCAAACCTTCCCTTGACCTCTTTCTTTATGCCCCGCCAAGTGATTTTTATCTCGTTTCCTGACAAACTCTGGGTCATGGGTCAAATAGTAATGCAGGCGAATTTGAGGCAGCCAGCCGTCGTCGTCCTTCAATTTCAGCTCAGGCGTTAGTGGTACACCATAAGTCTCTTGCAGTTGGTACTTGCGTTCTTGATTGAGTTCGCCGTTTGTCTTGGAGCGCTTGTCCTTCAACTTCAGATACTCAGACAGAGTAATATCAGGAGCATCAGCAACAGCATCCGCTTCTACCCTGCGGTTCTCTCGCTGAATTGACTCAGCCTCTTTCTTAACCAGAGCAGCTCCAACATTTCGGAGAGTTAATTCATTTAACTGAGCATCAACCTTCTGGGCAAGCTGCTGCAATAGCTTCCAGTTTTTGACCGCGCTGGCTGCTATTTGCTGCGTTAATCCCTCTAAAAGGAGTTGTTCTAGCTGATTTTCTCGGCACAGTTTTACCTGAAATCCTTCAGCTTTTAAGCTGTACTTAATTGCCTCCCTGTAATGCCACATTCCGGCATTGATTCTAGCAGCCATTTTTGCCCAAGTCCGCAGGTGAACTGGGTCGTGGGCCGCGTCGATGTCGAAGTCAACGCTTTGCAGCAAGCGGATGTTGGTTTTGATAACCTTCTGCTGGGAAGCGAGGAGAGCTCGGTAAGAAGCGTTGCCGTTGCCAATTTTGCCAATGCCAAAGGGCGCTGTCCAGACAAAGATTGGAACATTTTCATCCCTGACGCGAGCGAGACCTTGCAGGGCATCGTTGACGGCAATTGCTCCTTTGAAAATGCCGAATACGGCTGTAAAATAACCGCGAATGTCGATGCTAACTCCTGTGCCAATGGTGGGGCTAGCGATGATGATGTCGTAGTTTTGAATGGTGGCATTAAGTTTCTCAACGCAGCCATAAGCGGAGTGGTTGGGGTCGGCTACTGACTCGCTATCAATCCTGAGAATGCGCTTGTCAGGAAATTGTTTTTGCAATTGTGTTTCTAGGTTGCGACACGACCATTTTCCTTTGACTTTTTGGGAGTCTTCAACAACCATAATGTGGGGGTTTTCTCGATCGAGCGGGCAGCATAAGGCGTGGCTTTCAAGGTCGCAACTGGTGATTTCTCCCGAGAGAATTTGCTCCATTTGAGCGAATAGTGGTGCGGGACTTTGAGTGGTGTAGAAGATCGCGTCCCGCTCTTTTTTAGGTTTCCATTCGTTGACGGCAATCCAAGGTTCGAGGGGGATGCCAGCAAGCGCTTTCAAGTAGTCGATCGCGCAATCGGATAAATCAGCATCCTGGGCAACGATCAGGCCACCGGTGGTTAAGACGGTGCGAATGAGTTCGTGCAGGGTTTGCAAGATGGCGACGCGGTTTTCGCGGCAGGTGCTGGAGTTCAAGGCGTGCCAGAGGACTTGTTCGCACTCATCAATGAGGACGATCGCTCCTTCCCAGTCTTCGGGGTTGAAACGGGCCCTTGAGTGGGGGTGGAGGCTGTCCACGCACAAGCCGTACCCGAACAATTTGCCTTCCGGCGAGTCCTTGGTTTCGTCGATGTAGTTGATTCCCAGCCCGGCGCAGATGGCGCGGCCGAGTTGAATCCTGTGGGTGATGACTAGCACGCGGCGTTCGCCTGTGTTGAGGGCGTGGGAAACCAGGTGGGCGAGGGAGCGGGTTTTGCCGGTGCCTTTGGGGGATTTGATGCAGGCTAAGCCAGTCTCTGGATAGGGGAGTTCTCCCAGATACCGAGAATTTAGCCTGTAAGAAGCGGGATAGGTCAGCACCCATGATTCCCTATCCTGCCAAAAATGGAAGCCTTGTGCTGCGTTTTTGAGGGCAATGAGCGCGTCCTCGCCTCTGGCTACCACGAAATCGTCGATGCCTTTCTCTGGTCCCGGCAGGGTGATGACGCTGGCGGAGCATTTGGCGGCGGTGAACAGGCGGCCGAGTTTGTCAATCTCGCGGTTGACGTTGAGGACGGTAGAGCGCTTGCTGTCGCGATCGAAGCCGATGCAGATTTCCCGCCCAGGGGTGGCGAAGTGATGGAGTTCGGGGATGAGATAGGGGCTGCACTTCTCCCCTAGCGCGTTCTTGGTTCTGACGCCCATCGTGACGCCGGGGAGGGCAATGGCCGCGTAGCCCATTGTGAGCAGGCAGGCGGCTTTTTTTACGCCTTCGACGATGATGACGGGGATGTTGTTGAGCCAAACCCATTGCCAGAATAGAAGCGGGTTCATGAGGTTGCAGGGGGGCACAGGGGCAGAAGGGGGATTTTTGTCTTCCGTCTCCCCCGCTCCTGTGTTCCCCATCTCTAAGTCCTCATGGTTTATGGGGTTGATGGGGACGCCGTAGCGTTTTGCGACTTTTGCCCAGATGCGGTCCGGGACTTGCAGGAAGAAGGCTCTGGTAGGGGTTTTGGGGGGGTGTTCGTATTTTACGGGCTTGGTTTTACCGTTCGGGTCGAAGCTGTTGCGGGGTCGATCGGGTTTGAAGCAGCCCCACAGCATGGGTTGCCAGTCGTTGATGGGGTCAAGTCCCGAACACCACCACCCACCAGCTTCGATATGGCTGTAGTGCTTTCTGGCCCACCGCCATTGGGCATCGGGGTGGACTCTGCCGGAGGCGGCGTTAATTTCGTAGAGGAGGTAGGCGTAGGGGGCGTCGCCACTAAGGGGGCGGACGTTGAGGGCGAAAATGTGGGGGTCTACGCCACTGTTGAGCCATTCATTGAGGGCTAGTTCAGAATTTAGCATAGCTCACCCCAATACTTGCTCTGTCGATCGAAATCTTCATCGGGCTATTTCTTGCATGAGACTAACCATTCTTTTTCTCATGCTCTGAAAATCCCTGCTTGCACGCCGATCAAAGATAATTAGGTTAATCAGGGCGTAATAAAACGCTGAAATGGTTGCTGATAATAGGTTTCAAATTTTAGTTGTCACTAGATCCGGGTGTTTTTGTCACCAGATCCGGGTGTTTTTGTCACCAGATCCGGGTGTGTTTGTAATAATTTTCTAAGCCTTGCCCTGTAAGGAATTGAGGCTTGTTTAGAGCTAATTTTTTCCTTATTACGCAAAGGCCCAGCCTTTATTACGGGCTGGGCTGTGATTTGAACTGATGATGATGTTTTAGATCGAGAGTTCCGGTAGCACTTTAGGCAGGATTTTCCTGAGTTTGGCTGCTGTTTGGGGGCTGATCCGCTTTCCCTTCTGAAGTTGGCAGACTAGCGGCTGAGATATGCCCAGCTTTTCGGCAATGATACTTTGCTTCGTCCACCCCTTTGCTTCACAAGCCTTCTGTATCGGTTCCCACTCTAACGGGGCAGCAGATGCTGATTTCCGTTTCAGGGGCAAAGATTCTGATTTTTTAGCAGCTATCAGGGCTGGAATTTTACCGGGAGGCTTGATGGTGACGCCAGCTTCTAGGAGTAAATCAATAATTCTTTTTTTGCAATCTTTGGGTTTACCTGTTGTACTTCCGGGATGCAACCATTCTGGGTAGGTTTCAGAGTCATATATAATCTGCCAATCTAACTCGGCTAGTCGCATTAAGGCTTTATCCCAACGTTGCTTCAGCTTGCCAGCGTAGCGATGATCCTTACGGGCCGATTCAATCTCATTTTTCGGCATCGCCATCTCTAGCACGGTCTTAACCTTGTATTTCCCATTGGTATGAATGGCGCTTTCTGTTGTTATATTGATGGCGATTAAGAACGCTAGCTCATCATGATACGGGTTCATTTTCAGCGTCGATTCTGAAATCCAACCAAACTCATATAAGGCAACTGGAGGCGTGGCATTCTTTCCAGGTTTATTAAAAAAAAACTCAGTCCATCTCCCCGCCCGAATGAAGGCTACTATTTCTGTTGGTTCATCAATTTCATCTGTGAAAATGTTACGCTGCCCATAGCGCTCCACAGCAACGTCCCAAATGAGGGAATTCATATCGCATCCTAGCTTCCCGATATTCCATTTAATGGTAGCGTCCAGCCTTCTCAGAAGCTTCAGACATTGCTCTATCCTGAGTAACTTCTGGGAAGTGGTCATATCTTTACGCTCACCCCAACCCATTAAGTCTATTAAGTTAGTACCGCCATTTTTCCCGGTTCCAGCTAACTTAATTTCAGTTCTCCAGGCCGCAGGTTGCCGAAAAATATAGGCAGATAGTAAACAATGGAGTTTGGCGGTATCTTTCCCCAAACTGCCAAATTCCTCAATAATTCCCCAGGCTGCCTTGCCTGTAAAGTAAAAATATTCTTTAGTAACCGGGTCTTTATCCTTTAATGCTAACTCGACAAAACCCTTGCTGTAATTATCCCGAAAAAACACATTTTTATGGGCATCTTCCTGCCAATCCCAGATTCGTAGTAATGATTTACAAGCCGTTCTTGGAGGGGCTGAAGTGAGCACTTGAGTGATTGTGTTGCTGATAAATAGCTGAGGTTCTGTTGCGGGAACTGTTTTTGAAGCCAGCCCCAGCATAGCCGTTAATTCATCTAGTGTTCTATTAGATAAATCTAACGGTTCTAGAAAACTTAAAGCTGAATCAAGAGCCACTTTTTTCCATAAACTTTCCTCAGTTCTACCTGTCTGAAGCCAGGGGTTCTGATGATTCAATATCTCTTCGGCTGTTGTCAAGTAGAAAGCATCATCAACTATTTGCTGTTTGAGAAAAATTTCGAGTTCATCAACACACTTAGGACTAAAGCCTTCTAATGTTTCATCCCTTTTAGTAATTTCGGCATGAATCCCCATTGCTACATTCAAAGCCAAAGTTTCTAAAAAATTCCCCTGGCGTAGCTTAAGGGCGTACTCTTGAATGCGATCGCGGTTTATCGTGGTGGTAGTAGATAACTCCATAGCCTAGCCTCTTCATGCCAATAATCTCATTTTTATTCGGGTAGCCCTAAACCCTACGATACAGGGAAGTTGGTTGCTCCCGAGCGAGCGATTGTCTGCCGACACCTTTTTTGCGAAGGCTTAAAAACTGAAACAGAGTATTTTGGGGGACGATAGGCGCGATCGTCCTGCTGCTTTCCGTAGGTAGCGCTCGATCGCGCACCTACTTTCCTCATTGACGATTCTCCTCTTTTTTGACAGAGCAAGCAATTCCACCGTCAATTTGCACCCCTAATGAGGGTAATCTGGTCTGGAAAGCCAAATTATCAGGCCGGCTATGGACTTAGAACACGCTGCTAATTCCTTTGGAGAAATAGCTTCGACGCGCGACCTAGTGGCAGAGCTGTTAGCTGCCAAGCGCTCTGTCAACACTAGGCGTGCTTATGAGAAAGACTTGTACGATTTCTTTGCGACAATGACAGGGCAGGAACCGCACCCGGCATTGGTACGCGAGTTTCTACGGCTGAACCGCTTCGCCGCTGTCGCGGTGGTTCTCAAATATAAAGCCAAACTAATCGACAAGGGACTCAAGGAAGCGACGATTAATCGGCGGCTGGCGGCTATCAAAAGTTTGGTGAATTTTGCTCGGAAGGTGGGCGAGTGCGAGTGGAGTTTAGTAGATGTTGAAGGAGAGAAGGTGGTTCCTTACCGGGATACTACAGGGTTTGGCCGAGTTGCTTCTGAGAATGTGGCGGCGATGCAGTCGGTGTTGTCCATTCCTGACCGGAGTACACCCCAGGGAAAGCGCGACTATGCAGTTCTCCGGCTGCTGTGGGACAATGCGTTGCGCCGGGGGGAAATCGGCGGTGCCAATATAGGCGACTTTGACCCGCTGGCCCGAACTCTGAACATTTACGGCAAAGGTAGGGGAACTCAAGCGCAGCTAATTGACTTGCACAACGCGACGGCAGACGCGATTTCTGATTGGCTGAGCGTGCGGGGAGCTGCAATGCCCCAAGAGCCTTTATTTATCGCTTTGACAAAGCGGGAATACGGGTTGAGGTTGAGCGGGTACGCTATTTATAAGCTTGTTTTCTCAACTTGCTCCGCTGCGGGAATTCCTAAAAGAATCAGCCCGCACAGAATACGCCACGCTGCAATTACGACGCTGTTAGATGCAAGCAACGGCAATACGCGAATGGCGCAGAAGTTGAGCCGCCATACGAGCTCGAACGTCCTTAATTGCTACGATGACAATCGGCAGAGCTTGCAGCGAGAAGCGTCGGGGCTGCTGGCTGATTTGGTGCGCTAAGTTTAGATACAGCGGTTCCCGCTTTTATGAGGTACAGTAGCAACAATTAACAAACTAATTTCTTAAATGTTGAGGATTCATTAAGTGTACCGCATTACAGCGGTTCCCGCTGTAAATCTGTTCGGATGGTAATCGAATACAAGACAATGGGGAAACTCACCGAAACTGTTAACTTTCGTCTGACACTCCTAGTCCAAGGAAATATGGTTTAAATACTGCGATACAGTATCTAGGAATCAAAATGAATAGTCTATTTTACCGAATCCCAGTGCAGGTAAAAGCGGCCCAGTAAAAAGGGTGAGAAAAAGGCTTTGATTCTTGACAAGATTTATCTAATGAATTTTTGAGAAAGAGATAAATTTGTTTACCAATTATATTATACTTTTTGTATTCTTCATCGTATTGCTGATAGTCTGAGGAATCTACAGAACAAGCATCTCGATTGGCCTTAGTTTTTTTGCGGAGTACCTCGGTTTCTTTAAGTTTCTGTTTCAAAAATTCTGTGAGTTGGGGTTTATAACTAGCAGCTAGGGTATCGCCAGTAAGCGAGCGCAATTTAACTTGAGCTTGTCTAATAGCTTCTGGGCGATTCTTTCCCTGGTGCCACTCTTGATAGTAAAAAATCGAAAAAAGTGCTGTAGCTAAATCATCGACAGCCCACAGCGTACTGATAACACTTCTAGCTCCCGCTGATAAAAAAGCTGTAGAAAAGGTGAGGCTGTCACCAGTAATTTCAGTCAATCCCAATCCTGTTTCGCAGCAGGAAAGAAATACATCCGACAACAGAGGGAGACGCCATCCAGGAGTCATTAGCTGACCTAAAGTAATGCAGCCATCTCCTAAAATTAATGTCGATTCTAAGGGATTGTCGAGGCGGGACTGGGCGTGGTGGCTAGAGTGAAGGATTTGGACGGTTCGCGCCAGTTCTCGATAGTTACTAACTGTAGCTTGATGGCGACCTTTTAAGCGTTGATTGTCTGGGATTCTATAAAGAACTGCGAGTTGCTCTCCTTCAAAGCTGGCACAAGGCAAGTCGCCCGTCGCATCTTCAACAGTGCCACAATTAAGGTTACTGTCGAATGAGGGACGCTGCTGGCAGAATTCTAACACCTGGCAACTGGGCGCGTAACGAATGAGAAATTTGTCTCCTAAATAGCGGTTATCTCCGATGGGCAGCGCAGCAAAGGGAATGTGGTGAAGGGCGACATGAGGAATTATAATGAGTTCATGAATTCCCTCTAAATGCCATACTATTAAATCATTCAAATTTAAAAAGTTGGCGATTTCAGCTAGCATCCTACTCAATTGCTCTTGCCAGTAAATTTTATCCTCAACGTATTGCTCTAACCACTGCTGGAAAATCCACCCGTGTAAAGCCTCCAATCCTAAATCGGCGCAACTTTGCAGGGTAATTTGGTTTTGCCGCACCACGAAGATAAAGGTGTCGCTAACAGTGGTGTAAAAGCTGAGAATTGCAGTAGTGGGTTTATCGATAAGTTGCTGGATGGATGGGAAGTTGAGAGGATTGACTCGAATTTGACCAGCCAGCACCGGATCTAGGCGGCGAAGTTGTTCCCAAATTAGGAGTTTTTCAGCTTCCAGATTAGCTATTGTTTGATTGTAAGCTTTGACAGCAGCACGGCTGTTATCAAGTTTACTATTATCAAAATCTTTGCTAGGTTGATTGCGCCCTCGTTCCTTGTCAATTTGCTGCTGTAGTCGTTCAAACTCCTGTAAATACTGTTGAATTTCAGCCGGAATTTCTGCACTTGAGTAGAGATCATTACTTGCCATCAAGTCTACGAGGCGTTTAGAGCGCGATCGCTCTACATATTCAACAGCTTTATCTAATTGCTTATTATTGATACAAGCTTGCACGATGTTTGCATAAATGTCGATCGCGTCTGATAGAATTTCTTGGCGGCGAGATTCAGAAGTGGCCCAAGTACGGCTGGTTTCTACAGCTTCAATCGCGATACTATATCCCTCAATGGCTAATTTCCAATTTCCCATTACAAATGCTCTGTTTCCCAGCATTTCTCCAACCTTCAAGCATTCAAATGGGAAAGCAGTTGGCGTGAAGACGGCCATTGCTGATTGATAACAAGCGATCGCCTCTTCTGTTCGATCGAGGTTGAGGTAGCAACTGCCTAGATTCATTTGACCCATAGCCCACTCTCTAGGAAAATCCTCCTGGTTAAAGATTTCTAAAGCAGCTTTATGGGGTGCGATAGCCATTTCCAAATTCTCATTTCGATCGCCCTTAAGTCGATGCAAATAAGCATTAGCCAAATAAGCATTAGCCAGATTCATTTTTACTCTAGCCCAATCTACGGGAAACTCGTCTTGAGTGTAAACTTGCAATGCTTCGAGGTTAACTGCGATCGCCTTCTCAACATTTTCTACCGGATCGCCATGAAGTCGATGGCGGTAAGCAGAGGCAAGATTCATTTGAGTTTGCGCCCAAAGTTGAGGAAATTCTTCGCGGGTGCGGAATAATAGGGCATTTTCATAACAGGCGATCGCTTTTTCCAAGTTTTCCGCCTTGTCGCCGCAGATGCGATCGCAGTAAACGATGCCCAAATTGTTTTGCACTTCAGCCCATTCTTCAGGCATTGCTTCGCGGGTGCGAACTTCCATTGCAGCTTCGCCAGCCGCGATCGCCAATTCTGCATTCTCTAACTGATCTCCCCAAATTCGGTGGTCATAGGCAAGAGTCAATGTATTTTGAATCGTTGCCCACTTTATCGGAAAAGCTTCGCGGGTATATACTTGTAGGGCATCTTGACAGTAAGCGATGGCTTGTTCTTGATTTTCGGCGCGATCGCCCTTAAAACGGCGACGATAAGCCATGCCGAGAAGCATCTGACAAAGCGCCCACTCTTCAGGAGTAGATTCGCGGGTTAAGGCTGTGGCAGCAATTTTGTAACCTGCGATCGCAATTTCTAAATTATTAGCCTCATTACCTTTTTTGAATTCGCTTATGCGCCGGCTTAAAACCCAAATACCCAAAGCAATTTCTTTTCTTTTTTCAGGTAGAACTTCGGATAGCATAGCATCGTCTTCATCTGGCATCTCGTCAACAAAAATTTCGTCAAGTTGCTCTGGGTTAGCATCAAGAAATATTTTCTGTACCCACTTGATAAAAAGTTCGTCTATGGGTTCTGGGTTAGCTGTCAACGATATAAGTTTTTGCGCTGTTTTAACAAAATACTTCTCAATTTTATCTCGCTCGTGTTCAAGTAAAGTATCAACTCGAATTTTACCTTGATTTTCGGAAATAAGTTCCAATAATTCCACTGGTAAATTAGGGCGGATTTTATGTTGAATAAAATTCCATTGTTCGGGGAAGTCTTCTTCGGTAAAAACAGTAGCAGCAACTTCGTAGCCTGTCTTAGCAATCTTCCGGTTGTTTTCTGCATTGCCTTTGGGGAAATCTTCAATCAGACTGCTAAAGTTGAGAACTCTTGCCGCTAAATTGATTGCTTCCCCTGGCCCTAATTGAGATATATCAAACTTTATTATACTTAATCGTTCTACAAAACTGTTGTCCAGTTTATCTAGGTTTGCTTCGAGAATCTCGTACAAAGCTTGCGGATTATTTTCGCTTTTGGCAACGGTGTCTAAAACTTTAATAAGAAACTGTGAAGTTGAAGTTATTTGCTGGATATGAACATTTTCTAGGATGTCTAAAATAACAGGAGAACTTGAGCGTTCAGCATATTCTCTAGCTTTTTCTAGTTCTCCACAGTCCATGCAAAGCGCTACTATTTTTGTGTAAGCAGAAATCTTTGCAGGAATTTCTTGATGTAAAGATTCAGAATCACCCCAACGGCTGAGCATCTCTACAGCTTCAATTACAATCTCAAAACCTTCAAAAGCTTCTGCCTTTTTGCGAGTAGCTAATGCTACCTTTCCTAACTCAAGTCCGGTTTCGATGCACTCTCTAGGGAAGGAAGCAGGTGTAAAGACTTTTAAGGCCGCTTGAAAACAGGTTAAAGCATTAGCAATTTGTGCCAATTTGCGGTAAGCAAAACCCAAATCTAACTGGGTTTTAGCCCATCTTTCTGGATAGGTTTCGGGAGTATAAATTTGTAATGCGGCTTGGTAGGCTGCGATCGCCCGTTCCTGGTTCTGGATTTTGTCCCCTAAAATCCTTTCGCTATAAGCAAGACCGAGGTGAAATTGGCTACTAGCCCAATCAGAATCAGTGCGAACTTTTAAGGCAACTTGATAACAAGCGATCGCTTGCTCGAAATTTTGCGATCGCTCTCCTTCAACTCGGCGAGTGTAAGCAAGTGCGAGGTTATTTTGCAGCGTTCCCCAAAGTTCAGGATCTCGATCGCGGCTAATAACTTGCAAGGCTGTTTCAAAACAGGCGATCGCCTTTTCTAAATTCTCAGCTTTATCTCCGACGATTCTGTCACTGTAAACAAGACCGAGATTATTTTGCACCATCGCCCACTCTTGAGGAGAAGTGTCGCGAGTGAAAACTTGCAAAGCATTAGTACAAGCCGTTAGGGCTTTTTCAAAGTTTTCGGAGCGATCGCCCAAAATCCGGTTGCGGTAAGCAGGGGCTAAATCACTTTGGATGTGCAACCAAACTTGTGGGTAAGCCTCACGAGTGAAAATTTTGGCAGATCCTTCAAAACCTGCGATCGCAATTTCCAGGTTAATTGCCCTATTGCCCAGTGGAAACAGCCAGAGCATTTTGCAGAAAGATACAATACCGATCGCGATCGCTTTTTTTATTTTTGGCTCAGACTTTAGAAGCGTACAATCTATCCAGAGGCCAAATTGCAGCAAAAAATATTCATTCAGTTGGTCTGAGTTAATTGCTAGTATTTGGTAAGCAGCTAATTGGTCACTTGGGTTTAGCAGAATTGTTCGCAATACTTCCCACAAGAAGGCCGGAGCTTTTACAAAAGTGCCTGTTACTGGTGAGCCATCACTTCCTGTGTAAAAATTCCTGTCCAATTCCAGGTTATCCGTTAAAAAATCAGCAAGCTCGATCAACAAATTAGCACCCGAAAACTCCCGCTGTGCTACACGAATTGTGGCTACCATTTCCATCATTTCCACCAAGCCAACATCAAGCAAGTGCGGGTGTTTTCTTAAAATTTTGAGTTCTCGACCGCGAGGACAGTTGAGGAGCGCTTGAATCAGCTTGAAATAAGCTTTCTGGCGTTTGGTCGCTTGGGGAGTTGTCTTCGGGCCGAATCCTTTTGCCATATTCTTTACAGGTTACGAAGGGGAGACTACATATACACATCAGCTATCCATTCCAAAATTACGCAGCATCTCTCCATATTTCTGCTAACTTCTCCAGCAGTGCTTCCGCTAAATCTTGTAAATCAGTGTCGGCGCTGTCTGCACTTTCACGAGTAAACTCCCCTGCTGCGGTACTCCCAGCTAACATCTCTCCCGCTGCATACCGCCACTCGTACTCCTCGCAAGTTCGATAAATACGCTCTAATTGGGCAACAATATTGCTCCGCGATTGAGTTTCTATCTGAGATCGCACCTGTACCGCCACTGGATCGTCAGTTTCTAAGAAGGCGATCGCTTCTTCTAAACGAGTAATCTGTTCAATTAAAGTGTCGATCTGCATCAGTTCTGCTACTGCTATTTGTTGGAGTGGGTTTGAGCTATCTAAAATCGGAGCGAATCCCAATAACTGCACGGAGTCAAGGCGATCGCTAAACTGTACTCCCACATATCCAATCCGATTTTCTATTACTTCTTCGGGTAAGAAGATGGTTGTTTCACCAGGTAAAACTGGGCGGCATTCTAAGGAGCCAATGCCAGGCATTACCAAGTCAGCGACATTAGCTAGCGCCGTTTTGGCGGGATTGAAGCTATCGGAACCATTCAAATCTGTTTCAATTTGCAGCCATTTTAAATAGCTGTGAACTGCGTAAACTGCCAGTGCATTTAAGTAAACTCGTTTTCCTTTTTGGACTGTACTTTGAACGGCTGCCAACTGTCGCGCCATTTCATGAGCTTTTAAGTCTAGCGGTACGGTTAACAGAGGTAGTTCTGCGATGTTCATGGTTGTGGTTCCTGTTTATATCCTAGAGTGCGGGCTATTTCTTGCAACGATGGTTCGCATTTTCTCTTCCAGTGAGAATTCAGGGTTGTGTACTTAACGTTTAACTCTTTTGCTAAGTCTTGAAACTTATCGGGAGGGTCTTTTACCACTCTTCTTTTACTGAGAAATTGGCAGTTGCACTCCGGGTAAGAACGAGGGTAGCTATTTTTTAGCTTGCCTTCTGGATCTTGCTCTATGTAAAGTTCTAGTTCGAGACCAATTCGCTGAGTGGTTTCTTTCTGAGCATTTTCGATCATGCCATCCAACCCACTGAGCGTAAAATCGGCTAATAGTTGGAGCCGAGTTGTTTCCCCAATATCTGCTGCGAGCGGAGCATCTAAACTAAGAGGAGCATCTTTGTCAGGAGAATACAAATCTTGAATTCGCCAACCCAGGTAGCCGTTAATCCAGTTAACCAAACTTTTTGAAACAGAAGATTGGGGCGGCTCAAATTTAGCAAGTTCGCGACTAACCCATTCAAAAGTACGATTGAGGGCTTCAGGATAATCTTGATGGGCTGATTTTTTGAGTCCTGGTAGTTGTTGAATTTCCAATAACAGCTTGTGCATGGCTGTTCGCCATTTTCTACTGTTAGCTGGATTTTGACGCACCTCTGCAATTAGAGCGCTTAACCGTCCATCTAGGTCATCCATGCGACTTTTTTGAGGAGCAAGTTAGTTTGTTTATTAGCTAGGAAAATTCGCGATCGTGCGAAAATCCTAAGCTATTTTCTCATGTGGTTGAGATCCTTGTGTGCGTAAATTCTTGCCGGGAGGAGGGAACAGGCTATTTCCACGCGAATTATTGCAACTGAAGCAGGCTAAACGCAGGTTGGAGAGTGCGTTAGACCCGCCTCGGCTTTTCGGGAGTAAGTGTTCGATAGTTCTTTCTGATTTCTGCATCGACTTGTTGCACCAGTGGCAGCGGTTTCCGTACAGTTGCAGAAGTTGGCGTCTCTTGTTGCGTCTTGAAGCTGGGGACATAAAGCTTTGGGAGCCTCACGGCTGTTACGTGTTCATTTACGTATCAGCTCCCTGCTAAAAATTTACGCAGCCATAATTTAAAGTCTACTGGTGCCTTTCATCCCTGAACTTTAGTCGAGCAGGTTTTTAGGCTAGTTTTTGATGATTTTTCTTTATTTTGGTTGGTAATCAGAAGACTTCAGTGCCCAAGCCAAAAAGCGTTCTGTGTAATACAAAGCCAGTTGGTAAGGATTCAGGTCACTGAACTCCTTGCTGGGCAAAGACTTTAGATCTGGAGCTTGATACTAAATCAATCTCTATTCTCAATAAACCGCGAAAAACTGTCACTTTTCCTCGTTTATTGACAATTAACCACGAAAGACAAAAACCATTATTTTGCCCTAAAACCCTTACCAGACAAGCGTTGGAGCCGCAAGTTTTTAGACCTGAATCCTTACGCCAGTTGATTGCTCAGACCATTATAAAACCGCATTAAAGGCGTTTTCAGCCCAAGGAATTTCGAGCATTACCGCACGTTTTCCAGTGGCTCGTAATTGTTCGTAGAGAGATCGTCCAAACTTGGCTTCAACTATATGGTCGCGACCTGCATAAACCAGTAGAGAAGGGGGAAGGTTGGGTTTAACCTAATTGATAGGAGAAGCTTGACGGTAAAGCTCTCCTAATTTGCTGGGGGTTCCTCCCAGAAAGTCACGAAGAATGGCTCGGACGTTTAGGGGGTCGGGAAAAGGTGGATCGTAATATCCTCCGAGCAAGTTATTTTGCCCGTAGTAATTCACTACTGTTCTAACTGGAACTGTAGTTGGACGATAAGCATAAAGCGATGCTAAATGGGCACCGGCTGACCTTCCCATCAGAGCAATCCTGTCGTATATCAATTTCCCACTCATCGGCATGGGTTTTGATATACGACAGAGCGGCTTCTACGTCCTCCAACTGAGTCCGAAACCGCTACTGGGAAGCGTGGCGGTAATCAATTGCTAACACAATAGCCACTCACGGCCATGTAGCGGCTAAATTCCTCATTGCTATTTGGACTGCCTTTTTGCCAAGCTTCTCCCTAAATGATGACGCTCGCCGGATATCTACCAATTTGCATCGTCAGTAGCTTTAATTTAAGATCCGCTTCATTTTTCCAATCCCTCACCCACCAATGCTTCCAGTTCAGCTAACAGCTTCTCTAGTTTCTTTTGCTTTTTGGGATCATCCCAAACTTTAGACTTTTTCACTCTGCCATAAGCTGCATCTACGCGGCTTTTAAGCGAGTGATCCGGTGCAGTCGCCGGACCTATACTTTTAGCTTTTAAATCTGCAATTCGCTGTTTGATTTGGGTCAGAGAGAGGTCGAGAGCGATCGCCTCTTCTAACAATTGGGAGCGCTCTGAGCTATCCTTAATTCGGGCGATCGCTCTGGCTTTGGTATACTCAATCCGTCCTTTCCGCAGCGCTCCAATCACATCATCTGGCAGGTTCAGCAAGGGGAGGCGATTGGTTCGGAAACTCTCTGGAGTGTACTTCCCGACGAGTGCAAATATATCGCTTACTATTTGCCACTCCGAGCTGTGGATAACGTTATCCACACCGGCGCGTTCTGGGTGTGCGGCCGCTCCGAGCAAAGCAATAACTGACGATGAAGTAGAGTTCAATTTCATTGCCAGCAATTGCAGAATCCCCTCGGTTTCCTCAATCGCATTCAAATCTTCCCGCTGCAAGTTCTCCAGCAGTGCAATTTGCAGAGCCTCTGTGTCTGTCAGTTCCCGAATCACAACAGGAATCTCAGTCAAACCTAACGATGAAGCGGCTCGATAGCGCCGTTCTCCAGCCACCAATTCGTACTTGTTGCCATCTATTGGGCGTACCAGGAGCGGTTGCAGAATCCCTAGCTGCTTGACTGACTCCACCAGTTCTTGCATGGCTGTCGGATCGAAATAGCGGCGCGGTTGCTGCGGGGGCAAGACAATTTTGTCTATGGAGACTAGGGAGGATGCGGCATCTTCGCTGTCGCTGGTTCCTAACAGAGCCTCAACCCCTTTGATTTGATAAGGCTGATTGTCGCGCTTTTGATTCATCGCAGAGCTAAGAGTCCTTGTGCAATAGTATCGAGTACGGTGACGGCTGGATGTTTTGGATTGTACACGGTCAGAGGTACGTGTTGCTGTGACGCATCGGCGAAAGCGACAGTCCGAGGCACGGCGGGGTAAATCGCAGCAATCTTCTCCAGAGAAGTAGTAATTGACTGCAAACTTTGAAACGCCTGTACAGTACGGGGATCGTACAGCGTCGGAATCACTCCAGCAATCTGCAATTTCCGATTAGCGCGTTTCCTGACGCGAGCAATGGTTTGCAACAGCAATTCGGTTCCTTTGAGAGCTTTATATTCAGTCTGAATCGGAATTAAGACGTGAGTGGAGGCAACTAGACTGATATAGGATAGGATGCCTAGCGAAGGAGGGCAGTCTATCAATATGAAGTCATAGTTCGAGCTAAGGGGGTCAATGACTTCTTTTAGCCGACTATCTCTCATGTCAGCCACCACCAATTCCAGCTCTGCTCCGCTCAAATTAATATTAGAAGGGAGCAAGTCCATGTTGTGAATGTTTTTGCGGAGCGCCGCGTCAGAACCGTTCATAATGGACTCGTAGACAGTCTCCTGTAACTCAGATGGTTCCAAGCCCATGAAGGCGGTAAGTGAGGCTTGGGGGTCCATATCTACTAACAAGACTTTTTGCTGCCGCTTCGCCAAATGGTAGCCTAAATTCATTGTCAAACTGGTTTTGGAGACACCGCCTGACTGGTTGAACAGCGCAATAATTTTGCTCATCTATTTTTAAGCACGCTCACTCAACGTGTTGATTTAACAATCTTAGTGGACTGCGGCTTATTGTAGACTAATCCTTGAAAGAACTTTGAGAACCGCCTTTTATAACTGCGATCGCAGTTAGCCTCCAGCAGTTAGCATTCAAAGGTAGTGTTGAGTCAAATCGCTGATGATATCTAAGCTCATACTGTCAACTAACTTGGTCAAAGCCCCAGCAATTTGTTTCTGGGAGCGGGGAATCTGCTCAATTAACAGCCTTACAACTTGCTCGTCTCCACACGCCGCAGCTTTGTAAAGCTTGTGAATCAACTCCCTCGGCAGCACAGACAGCGATTCAGGAGTCAGTTGCTGGGCCGGCTCATCCTCTCTGGACTTCCTCGGCGACTCCTCCTCATAGATATAACGAACACCCAGGTGAAGCGCCATCTTCTCAAAAATTACTGCCTCTCGGAACGGTTTGGCAACAAAGTCATCGAAGCCGTTCGACATGGCGAGTTCCTGGGTTTTAACAAAAGCATTAGCGCTCAAAGCAATAATTTTAGTATTAGAACCGTTAGGCAGAGCTCTAATTTTTTGGGCGGCTTGAAAACCGTCTAAAAGCGGCATCCTCAAATCCATCCAAATTAAATGCGGCTTGTACTTTTGCCACAACTTAACAGCTTCAATTCCGTTATCCGCGAACCACACAACAAAGCCAGCCGACTTCAATATCTGAGTTAACAGCAACCGATTGGCCGGCTCATCGTCCGCTACCAGAATGCGATACTTTTGTTGGTGGGATGCCAACCCCTTGACTTGTTTTTGGGGCAGTTGGCCATAAACTTCGCTCTTAGTTGCACGAGTGACTTTAATGTAAAAACTAAAAACCGTTCCTTTCCCTAATTGGCTTTTGACCTGAATATCGCCACCCATCAACTTGACGAAGGAACGGCTGATTGGCAATCCCAAACCCGTCCCCATTTGTGATTTCCGGCCAGTTTCAGTTTGCACGAACGGCTTGAACAAACTGCTAACCTCGTCAGGCGCAATGCCTCGACCTGTATCCTTCACAGAGAACTGGAGAAAGAATTTGGGTAGCCGTTTGTTAGTCATAGACTGAAGGAGTTTGACAGTCAGCTTCACCCTACCAACTTCCGCAAACTTTACAGCATTATCCAACAGATTAATTAAAACTTGGCGCAGCTTACTTTCATCAGTTCGCACGTATTGCGGTACATCAGAACTGCGTTCAAAAACAAGTTGCAAAGCTTTAGATTGAGCTTTGAGTTGGAACATCCGTTCTAAGTCATCGAGCAAGCTATACAAGTCAAAAGCATTTGATTCGAGGGTAATTTGACCCGCTTCAATCTTAGACAGCGACAAAATATCGTTGATTAGTTTCAACAAATGCTCACCACTGCGATTGATAATATCTAAACTCGACTGCTGTTCCGGTGCAGTTTTTTTAGAGTTCACAAGGAGATGGGCAAAGCCGATAATCGCATTCAGAGGCGTTCTCAATTCGTGGCTCATATTCGCCAAAAATGTACTTTTAGCGCGATTGGCACGAACGGCGACAATTTTAGCTTGTTTTAGTTCCTTTGTTTTCTGTGCGACTTGGCGCTGTAAATCGCCAGAATATTCTTCTAAGCGCTTGCGAGATGCTTTTAACTGGCGATTCATACCCTCGAAAGCTCTAGCTAGGGCTTCGAGTTCGGCAACGCCGCTGCCTGAAATTGTTGAGTCGAAATCGCCGCCAGCTATCGCCTCTGTTGCCGAGATGAACTGTCGCAGTCGCAGTTCTATTCTGAGAGAAATGAACAGCAAAAAGGCAATTGATAAAATCAGTGCCAGCAGCACGAGCCCCATATTGTTGCGGGTGTTGGTATTAACTTTGTCCATGAAGTCGGCTTCGGGGACAACTGCCACAATTAGCCAGTTTAAGCCTTGGGAGTTGTCAAAAGGTCTGACTTGCAATAAGTATCGGGAGCCACTCTTGATAAAGTTAAGATTTTCGCTGCTGTTAATAGCAGTGAGATTGCCAAAATGTTTAACCAAATACTCTGTTGAAAGCTGGATTACTTGTTGTTGTTGACGCGAGGTAGTTTCTCGCGAATGGCTGTCAACATAACCAGAACCGTCTGTTTGTGTTACTGGTGAAAAAGCAACTAATTGTCCCGAACTGTCTAAAATCAAGGTCTGACAGTTAGGGCTAATGCGGAAATCTTCCAATTTGAATGTTGAGGTTGGAAAAGAAGAATTGGTTTTTTGTTGAGGAAGTATTGTTTTTGGAGAAGATTGCCCATTTCTTTCCGTATTTGGTTTGATTCTCACGGAGGCTGTTTGATTGGAGGGAACTTGGTTCACCGAAGGAATCAGAATTTTCTTGTTAACACCTTCCCCTTCCCCTTCCCCTTCCCCTTCCCCTTCCCCCTCACTCAAATAGTTGTCAAGGCGGTCAGAGATGCGGCTGGTAGCTTCCCCTAATAGCTGTCCAACTAAGTCGTTCATTGTCTGCCGCCCTGTTTGAAAGGAAAGCCATCCCATTAGACCCAGTAAAGTCGAAATTAGCAGAGCGTTGGGGACTGTGAGGACAACGCGCAGCGGGAGGGGAGGCTTTTTCTGAAAAGAGTTTTTTGGGGGGAGCATTGGCTGACTCTTCAAGCGAGTGGGGAAGGATAAAAAAACCGGGGGGGGTGGTGAGTGCGTCCAGGACTGTATCGACATTACTAGCGCAGCCACATACTAATCAGAATCATTCAAAAGGGATAAGTCCTCAGAATTAGCAGGTTTCCAATAGACTTGCATTGCATAAATATTTGATACAACAACAGGAAACCGCTTCTTAACGCTTCTTAACGCAGATGCCTTTCAAGAAGAGCGAACGAATGAATGCAATGCAAGTCTAATATTCATTATCCCGCTGCTACACGAACAGTCCTAGACGCACCGATGGCTAGACACCGGGTTTGATGAACGAAAATACACAGGTTGCAGCCCGCAGTAATGGTAAAAAAATCGGTTATGAAGGTAGGAGTATGTCACGACTTACGAATCCGAGTAGTTCTAGCTGTTGGGGTCTGTCGCTACTGCAATTTTGTTCCAGAGTCGTTTGATGCTTCAAGAGGTATTTTGCCGAGTTCGACAATCACTGACAAATCTACTCCCGCCTTTGCAGCAGCCTCAGTAACAGATAAATTCTGATTTCTAACAAGAGCTAAAAATTGCCGCACGCTGTAAACTACTGGGTCGTTGGCTGCTGTGTAGCCTTTTTGAATGGCAATAAGCAAACCTTTTTCCACATCTGATGCTGTAAATGTGCCGCCTCTACCAACGTTTAAAGTCGGCGATTTTTCAGGGGTTAGAGGAGCGATGCGAATTCCTAGGTTTTCTGGTTTTTTGTTGGTAGGGACGATGTTGAAGTTGTAAAGTCGCTGCTTGCCTTTTGAATCTACAGTTTTGATTGAGATGTTGGTGATGGTAGCTGTGGTAGCCCCTGGAAAATTAAGCGTTTGAATGGGACGCAAGAAAACAGTCTTGGCAAGGCCGCTTGCTAACTGTGCGTCGGTGGTGAAAACTACTTTTGAGGGGTCGGCAATTAAAACGTAGGCGAGAGCCTCGTCGGTAGAGCTAAAGTCGATCGCAGTTGCACGACCGGGGTACACTAAAAGATCGATCGCACTATTAACCGCAATATCTCGGCCTACCGTTTGATAGCCTGTTGCTGCTGACTGAGAAAAAGCATAGTTCGGGCAGCTCGCAGCAGCCAACACTGCCACAAGGATTGACCAACTGAAAATTTTAATTTTTGGGAAGACCATTATAGCATTCATAATTGTTATCCGTGGATGGTAAAAAAGCTGTTGGCGGTAGAAACAAGGAAGAGGGGGAGAAGAGGGACGCTGACAGGTGTAAGTTTCGGTAAAACCCTGCAAACAATCGACAGTGCAACGGTTTTAGGCTTTGGCACGAAAATCTCAAACTCTTATGGGATAAGGCTTTAACCAAAAAACCTACACTCGTCAGGAGGAGGGACGCTACTCTCGCCCGCTCACCACGGCTCGGTTATCGGTGGATGTTGAGAAAGCTGTTAACAGTAATAGAAACCGGAGTTCCCTTGTTAACCACAGCTACATTGGGGCGTTTTAAAAGTTCCTCAGTTGCTCTATCAGAGCGGCTTTCCATCCGTTTTGCCAAGGGGCTGAAAAAGCCATCGAGGACGGCTGACCAAATTTGGGGGTCGCGACTTTCAACCGTGGTTGTACTGCCCCCAAACCGGCCGTTAATATTGCTAGAACTCCTAACTTTAGGCTCTGCGAACACTTGACCGACTCGTCCAACTCCCGACAGCAGTGCGGTGAGGATATCCTGCGAAGCAATATCGGAACCTGGGTCAAAGTAGCCTGAAGCAATTAGCGGCCCTCCGCCCTCTCCTGTAATCAAAATTGCACTTTCTGGAATAGCCTGCTGTTTAATCTGCCCAGAACTATCTGAGTAGACGATTGCGACAGCAGTAGCTTGCACCAGGCGATTCGCAATGCTTACAGTGTTGGCTTTGGCAATTACAACTGTCCCTGCCGGAAATGCAATAGAACCGTCATCTACTGTCACGTCCGACGTGAGGGTGACAGCAAATTTGTTGTAAAGCTGTTTGCCTGAGCCTTCATCCCACAGCAGCGGAACCGAAACTACGCCAGAAAAATTTGTTCCAAGGGGAACTTGAATTGTTTGGGAGGTGGAGTCCGTTTGGGGCGTGCGGTTGAGAATGCCCTTTGCTCCTGGGGAGTTTACTGGTTCCAGAGTTTGGGAATTTGTTAAGGGAGAGAGCATGGAAGTGGTTTCTGGGGAAAGGGTTGGAAATTCTGTATCGGGCAAAAATGTTTGGCGAGACGTTGGGCGAGTCGCAGTCTCGATTGGGTTATTGGTAGAATCGGAAATTGTTTGTGGGGAAAGGGTAGCCTCCGTTAATTGGTTAGTGGGATTTGGGAAGTTGTCAGTGGTTTCGAGGTTGTCCTCTCCGTAGTGAAACTCCCGGTGTAGCCTTTCCCCGCTGGTGTTATTTGGGTGGCTATCTCGTTCTTGTGGGATTTGCTCGAAAGGAACGTATGAGGGTTGCGACTTTTGGTTGCCGATATTCACTGTTAGGAATTCAGTTGTTGGAGTTGGCTTTGTCACAGTGGCGGCGGTAGCAGTTGTTGTCGCTGGAGTGTTCGGTGTTGCAAAAGCGGCATTCGCTATTTGGTTAGGGTCAAAATTCCCCCTGACTTGTCCGAGTTGGGCAAGTTGGTTCCACCGCTCAAACGGATCAATTTTTTCGGATGTCGGAGTTGGAATTGCATTCCGAGTTGAGGGTGCAAACGGTTTAGATATGGGAACGGGTGCGGGTGCGGGTGTTCTTGAGGGTATTCTTTCAGGTGTTCTTGAGGGTACGGGTGCGGGTACAGTTATTGTCCGCACTACTGTTCGGGGTTCGTTTCGGGGTTCGCTTCGGGGAATAGGTGGCCGTGTAGTTGGACGGGTAGCCACGGGGCGGGGAGTTCGCGCGTTCGCGAGTGATGATTTGGGCGATGGTTCTACTTTGGGTTTGGCAGTTTTTTGCGGTTTCTCGGTCAGCAGTTTTTGCTGGTCTTGGTAGGCCAATCTCGCCAGCAATTCTGGCTTTTCATCTTTAATGGTGGGAGATGGGGTAATATTTGATTTTGATTGTGCGATCGACTCGCGAGGTGATTTGGGCTTGATAAATTGCCAAATTAGCAGCCCTAGCAATAATATCCCTCCAGTCAGCAGCAATATTGTCACTGCTCTAGGAACGCCTCTTTCGGAAACAGGTGGCGGCAGTGGTTTTTCGTCATCTTGAGCGAGTTGATATTGAGTTTCAAGTGTTAGAGGTGCATTGGGGTCAAAGTTGGCAATGAAGTTCTCGTCAATATCATCATCTTCTTCTTCGGAAGGGTTCGGGTTCGGGTTCGGGGAAGGAAAAAAGTTATCATCTTTGGAAGGGTTCGGGGAAAAGTTATCTTCTGATATCTTGCTACTATCGTTATTAACGATACTCTTGCTCTCAAGAGGGAGTGAATTATTTTGCTCAAATCCTGCTGATATCAACTTTGTTTGATGAGAATTTTGGGAAGATTCTTGTCTATTACTCATGGCTACCTCTATTGTTGTTTATTACGATGGTGGACTAACAAATGATTGGCTTTTATGTGAGTGGGAAATAGCAGAAAATTCGGACTGATTTGTTGGTTGAAATACAACAGCTTGAAGTTCAGCTACAGCACTTTTCAGGTAAGTGAAGTACAAATAAATCGGTTTTTGTAGGGGCGGTATCTCTTCGCTTTACCCTATTTATCCTTCCCCGAACCCGAACCCTTCCCTTTTTAAGGTTTGAATTGGACAATGCGGGAAATTTCTAATCCGGCTGCTCTCAAAGAGTGAACAGTTTTCTCTAATTCATTAGCGTTTTCTTTGAGAGGGGATTTGGGAATTTCTACGGCTTTGACGGTGAAAGTTCGATTAAACTGTTCTCGGCTTTCTCCAATGCCTTGCTCTAGCACTACGCGAGTAGCAATGACATCTATTTCCCAAGTTCCTCTTTTGATTTCTCTCGGTTCTGAGATATGAGAAATATAGACTCCTGAGCGGGTTTTTCCTGAATAGATGGTGTTGGGAACGAGTGGGGCCAGTTCGATAAGTGAAGCTTTACCAAATTCTGACTCCATCATCAAAGAAGCCATCCAAGCAGTTGTAGGAACTTTGGCACTACCTTTAACTTTTATGCCAAGGTCAGGCTCATTTGTGCCGGGAATTTTACCCGACCAAGCCCAGGTTAGGTTGACCCAACTTGAGACAAAAGTTTGGATATTTTTAGGTTCTCTGTACAGTCCGTCTTCTTCGGCAATTCGGGCTGTTGTTCCGTCTTTTAACTGGACAAAGGTGACTTTTTTTTGAGATAAGGCTCTCAAGCTAACTGTGTTAACCAAAACAGCAATTGTTAGGAGGCTAACAAAGCTTGTTAACAGGACAAAACACAGAGCTAATGTGTTTTTTGATTCCGGGAGTAAAGGTTGGGTTTTTTGAAATTTAAAATTCATAATTGAACTGTTTAGTGTTGGTTGATTTGGGGATTTTCGGGCTCAACAAATGACTTCTAAATGAGCTTTCCGGCCATAACACCGATCGCATTACTGGCAATATCTGTAAGCTGTTTGGTGCTATTGGCGATCGCACTGTACAAAGCTGTTCCTCCTCCCTTGGCTATTAACACGGCTAGAACGGGAGAAAACACAGCTAAAAAGAATAAAAAGGCGATATCTGTAACTAACTCTGCATCGGATTTGACAATCACTACAGCCACTAATCCAACAACAATGTTGTAGCCCAATTGCACTCCAAATAAGGACATAAATCCTACAAGCCAAGCCCAGATGGGTTTTCCTTGCAACGGCAGCAGCGACAAGCCCATTGCCAGAGGCCCAAATAAAGCTGTTAGTAATAACGCTGCTTCTAAAATGTTGACAAATGCCCACTGTACCGATCTAAGAATTAAGCGAATGATCGGCAAAACAGTAGACCTAAAAACTTGCCCTGCAAAATCGCCATTTCCTATGTCTTGAAGATTGGTTGCATTGCCTAAGTTTTCGACAAATCGCTGCAAGCTTTTGAGAGTGCCTCCATTTTGCTGTTCGGCTGCCTGAAGGATTTGTTGAGCTGGCTGTTTTTTGCTGTTCCAACATTCTACTAAAGCTTCTCCAACTTTGCCCTGACATTCGCTGTAGAGTTTTTCAATTTCTTCTTTGCCAGCACTGGTGAGGTTAACATCGCTCAGGGCAGTTCTGAAGGTCATTTCTCCGACTTGAATCTTCATAATTTCTTGAACTTGAGTGCTGCCTACAGCTTTGATAAATTTGACGCTTTCAGCTAAGACTTTGCCGTTGTTACTGAGAAAAATTACAATTACGAGCGGCCAGATAAACATGGCTGCTAACTCAGACCAAGACTGTTTTTCAATTACTTCTTTTCCGGTAGTGACAGCGAGGTAACTAACAGATATTCCAGCTAAAATTAGTCCGAGTTTGACTAAGGCAATCCAGAGAGAGGATTCTTGAGTGTTGAAGGTATTAAACCAAACTAAATTCCACGATTCGACAGTTTTTTGAGATACTTCTACTGCGTCAGATAGAGTGTCGAGGGCTTGTCCTGCTGTGCTAGTTTGGGCAATAAATTGCATGAGCATCGCGGTATTTCCTTATTATGATTTCAGTCTTCGGTTACGCCCAGAGTGATGCCTCCCGGCATTTGGAACAGTCCGGCTTGAGTAGAAGAAGCGGTAGCAGCCGCAGCATCCTGCCGTCTCTGGGCTGTGTTAACTTCGTTGAGTTCTTCAGCCTGTTGAGCGTTGAGAATGTTGCCAAGACTGCGATCGATTTGAGCTTGCTGGCCCTGCATGACTAAGGCACTTTGATTTTCTGCTGATAAGGCTGCTTGTTGAGATGCGATCGCACTTTGTTGAGATATGTTTCTCATAATGTTCTGAGTGACATCTTGACTGGCCGAATCAGCACCCAATTCCATCGATTTTTCGCTTTCGCGACCAGTTTGCTCTACGTTTTGCTGAACAATTTCTTTCATTTGAGCTTGGTTTTGTTGAGCTTCTTTGCTCAGAGTAGCTTTGTTAGCTTCACTGACAGCAGTTTCTCTTTCTGCTAGTTCTGCGGTATTTTCTCTGAGGCTGTAAGAGTTTTCTGGCTTCTTCTCTAAAGCAGCGGATAGTTTGGTTCCTTCGCTTTCAGATGCGTTGCCGTCCATTATGCTTTTAACTGCTTCTTTTAGGTCGGGAACTTTGAGTTCTCCCTGGAATGAAGAGAGAGTTGACTCTATTTCACTGGTAATTTTTTCGACTTTATTTAACAAATTATCCCAGATGCCAGAGATGCTGTCGGAGATGGTAGAGATGCTATCTGAAATTTCGTCTGTTATGCCGCTAATTGTGTTGTCTAAACCTCCTATTTGTTTTGGGTTGCTCAAGAAGTTGTTAGCTGATTCTTGAATTTGGCTTTCTATTTGTTGACTGGGAACTGTGAAGCTGGAGCGGTTGAAAGTGCTGCTGTTAGGATTGTTTGATATGGGAATCTGTGTGGCAGTTCGATTGCTGTTAGAAGTTTGAGCCTTGGCTTCTACAGAATTTAGTATTAAACTCAGCCCAAGTGCAGGAATACTGAGGGCAATTTTAACGATAAATTTCGATGATTTCATGTGTTTCTCCGTTGTGCAGTAATTCGAGGAGTGGTAATTAGTAATTGACTTTTTTAGTGCTTCAAACGTTCTAGCTAACTATCAAGTTTTGATGGGATTTGTGTTCCTTGATATCTGTGACTGAATTCTTGCCAATATTGGCTAGTGAACGCCCTTCTTTAATAGCTTGTACATATTCAGATGCAAATTGTTTGAGTGCTAGCAATTGCCCTTTTAATGTATTGGGGTATTGAGCCATCACTCGCGCACGAGCCATTAATTCAGCTTGATTGTTAGCCACACTTGCTAAAATCATCTCGCCTGGATAGTATCGGGTTTGCCAGAAACGACCTCCTTTTTCAATTAGCCAATTGGAATAAAGCTCAGCCGCTCTAGGGAGGAAAGCTTCTGTAGCATTTTGACTGATAATTTCAGCCGGATATCCCAAACGTTTGACCCAAGAATTAGCTCCATTTGATGTCAATCTTCCGGTAATTCGGTACACCATGTTTTGCATAATCATGGTTCCCGCACTACAGTCACAAATACTGTCGATATCTTGGGATAGCAAGAGCACTGAAATGCCATTCTTTCTGCCCACTGCACAGAGCTCGCCCACAACTTCAGCAAATCCATCTTTTTTAAACAAAATCGAAAGTTCGTCTCCGATAAATAAGCTTTTAGGGTGAGAAAGTGCGTTGCGAATGCAAGCAGCGTGGGCGTTAATTGCCATTAAATATTGGTCTTGTTCGTTGCCCAGGTCGCTCATGGCAAAAAACTTAACAGCAGGTTCGGGTGAAAATGTACTGGGTCTGCCAATTGCTTTCCCTAAAGGTGAGGCTAGTAATGCGTTGCATTGAGTGATAATTTGGTTAATGGCAATGCGGTCGAAGTCGGTAAAGCTTTGTAGATTTAGTTGCTCTTTCGTGCAGAATTTTAGGAGGTTTTTGAGGGTTGGTATTTCTTGCCAAGCGGTGGATTTCCAGCCTTTTTCAATGGCAGTATTGTAGCGCTCGATAATTTCTGGGTCTTCGAGAAATTTTTTCAGAGTTAGCAGCAAAATGGCATCGACTCGCTGGGCTAGTTTGGGGTCGCGGACTTTGCCCATGCTGATAATAGTCAGCCCTTTTCTGATAAACTCTTTCCATTGGTCTAGTCGGCGCGATCGCTCTTCTCGCTCGAAGCGTCTCAAATCGGGTATTTCGAGCAAATTTGAGCTACCGGAGGTGATGTCGTAGTAAGCACCCTCGTCGCCTAAAAGTTTAATTGCTGTCTCAAAGCTACTACCGCTTGCTGCTGAGATATCCATTCCCACAACTGGTATGTTAGCAGCTAAGGCATCGATAATAAATCGCCCTCCTAGAGCCGATTTACCGCTGCCGCTTTCTCCCGTAATAACGGCGCGGCTCGTTTGGTCGTGCATGAGGTCAACATACACGGGTTTGCCGCCTTTAGTGATAAATTCAACTCCTTTTGAATCCATGTCTCTAACAGCAGTTAAGGGCAAAATACCGGCAACAGTTTCAGTGTCAAAGGTGAGGCGGCGTTCGTTAATTACCGAACTGCTGTGCAATAGCCAGCTTACAGTAATGGGTAGAGTTTCTAGCCAGACTTGCCAAGCAATATTGCGCTCTCTTAAAACTTTGGCAGAGCCGAAGCTATTGGTTAGCATTTGACAAGCTTGATTGAGCTGGTTTGGAGTATGTCTGTAGACTAAGAAGGCGACAGCAGCGTGAATTGCTCTTGCACCTTTGTACATTTTCTTTTGAGCTTCAAAGGATTCTTCCTGTTTAACTTCTGCTCCTACATCACGACCTTGACCTTTTTCTAAAGCGCGTTTTTTAGCACCTTTAGATTGTTTAGCTTGCCTTGATAAGTTGTCTTGAATAATAAAGTTGGGAGCAGCACTTATTTCTACGACGGCTTCGGTATCGCGGATGTAGTTATTGCTCATAATTTTCCACAGCCATTGCAGTTGTTCTCTGGTATTTATCCATCCTCCTGGTGCATCTTCCATTGTCAGTACGCCGCATTCTGTATTTCTGCCGTTTAGCCAGATGCAAGAGCTAGTTTGTTTGTGTTCTGGACAGCTCGAACGGCCGCTCATACCTTCAATTAAAATGGTGCAGGCGTGTTTGTGTGTGTTGACTGTTTCGGTCAGCTTGTAGTCGGATGAAGTTTCTTCTAAAGTGAGCAATTGGGGAATCGGGGGTGTCGGTGCACTGTTAAATTTTTGCCACATCCACGTCCAAAGTTTGTCAGCATTCATCGGTTGAATCTCTAGTCCGATTTTGGTGTTGAGCAAGAGTTCCCAGCGGATATAGCCTTGCTCGAAGGCATCGAGCAACAGTTGTTTGTAAAAGCTCTCTTTGTAGATGCGTTCGTTGCCGGTAAATTGTGCGACAACAGTTTTGGTTGTGTTGATAATTCCGTTGATGAATTTACTTAAAGGGTCGTTTGATTTGGAGCCGGATTGAGAATTGAATGTCCAGGTGCAAAAGATGGCTTGGTTCCAGATTTGTCTGGTGCCTGTTAAGGTGAGTTCTTGAACGCGCTTTTGTTCGTTTCTAACTAGCACTGAGACGGGTTTAAGGCATTGGTGACAAGTTAAGGAAAAAGGGAAATTGTCAAGGGTAGTATTGACATTGATCTGGATCGTGGGAAACTTAGA
>NZ_JAUBWA010000031.1:0-59346 GCF_036702825.1 Microcoleus sp. A003_D6
CTCTATCTTTTTTGAGGCGATTTGTCTAGGATTGCCGGGCTGTCTGGTTTTCAGGCAACCTGTCACCCCGTCAGCTAATGACTAATGACTAATGACTGATGACTAATGACTGATGACTAATGACTAATGACTGATGACTAATGACTAATGACTAATGACTAATGACCATTTTATTTAATGTCCTCAATTCGAGCATTCAAACCGTTAGCGCTGAGCATTTGTAGCAATTCCTCAGCTTTTTCGCGTTCCCGAAAAGCACCGGCTTGCATCACCGGTCGCCCGCTGGAAAAAGAGCGAAAAGCACCGGGAACCAGGGATAACATTTTTTGTCGATCGCCCGGCCTGTCGGTATCCACCACAACTCGATACCGGAAACCCAAAGCTCTGGCTCGATCGAATGACGGCGCATTCTCCCGGGAATCGGGCAAAGAATTCCCCCCTAAAGCAGCGGGTACATAGCCGCCCCTTCCTATCGGAATGTTGCGGGCCGGAACCGGCAATCTACCCTCAGAAGAAACCGAACTCGAACTATCAAAATTGGGAGGAATAATTGGTTGCTGTACCGAAATTTCCGTTCCCGATCGAGAATTAGGCTCGGGCACGGGAATTGCGATCGCCCCGGGGACTGCGGGTGAAGGTTCGACATTCCTCGGAGAAAGCTCTTGCCGCAACTGAGGGCTTCGCGGTGCGGGTCCATTTGGCACAGGTCGCCTGGAAACGGGCGCAGGTGGAGAAATTGGCGCTATTTCTACTCTGGGACTTAGCCGCCCGGGAGTGTAAGCAGGGAGAGAAGTTTCTGGGCCGCCGATGCTGGGAGGTCGATCGACAGTTAGCTGCAAAGCACTTCCCCCCATTGGCCCAGGGGTAAAATTTCCCGCCACATCAACCGATCCCGTCGTCCGGCTGCTCGACAATTGATTGCCGTAAGCTGGGATTACTTGACCTTTCGCCGCATTGTTGACATCGTACTGGCCGTTGTTGCGAATGACATTACCTCCCGGTTCGGCCGAAGTTCCCAAATCCGGCAGAGCTCTCGATATCGCCACAATTCCGTCCCGCTGGTTGCTCTCGATATAATTGTTACGCAGCACAGGTCTAGCATCAGCTTGCACCACCACGCCATCTTTATTGCGAGTAATTTTGTTACCGATCAGCAGAGGCGAAGCGTTCTGCGCTACATTCACCCCAAATCCCGTGTTTTCAAACACATTATCTCGAACTTCCGGCTGGGAACTGCCAAAAATCGTGATCCCGTTAGCTCCATTTTTAGAGAAAACATTCCCGCCAATCGTCGGCCTGGAAGTACCCACTACTGAAATGCCGTCGTGAGTGCTGCCAGAAAAAGTATTGTTGACAACCGTCGGAGAACTCGATTCGATCCACAAAGCGTAACCCCGATAGTTGGTATTCGTCACCGTCACCCCGCTGAGTCCCGCCCCATCTGCGCCTAAAATCGCAATATTTTGACCCGCCGAAGTCGGACTGATAAAGTATCCTCCGCCTTTGATGACAATATTCTGACCGCGAGTGTTGGGATTTCCCTGAACTGTCACGCTGGGCCTGAGCATTAATGGAAATTGTTCGCCGGTTTGCTCGCTGTAAGTACCGGGCGCTAGCAAAATCGCAGTTTTGGGCGGGGCCACGCTTAAGGCGTAGGTAAGGGTTTTGAACGGAGCTCGATCGCTACCGTTGCCCCCTGTGTCGCTGCCCCCGATCGAGCTGACGTACAGTATGTTAAGGTCGCTCTCCAGGGTCTGAGAAAGTAGCTGCACTCCGGGTATCCCGGCAGCGATAACTGACGGTTGATGGTTGCAAAGGGCGGTCATCGCAAAGACGAGCAAAAGGCAAGAACTCAAACAAGATTTTTGCGATCGATTTTCTTTGCACCAGGTCTGTTGTGAGTAAATCAGCATAAAAAAACGCAACTTATCTGTGAGTCGAGTTTCGCCTCTGGTTTTTCGTGTCGGGTTTTCGCGATCGAAGTTTAAATACGCCCGCCTGTTTGGGTTGTTCTCCCTTAATCTTTGGTGTTGTTCTGCTAACCTCACGGCTCTCCTCCCAAGTGTGGTATGCAGCTTAACGATTTCACTCTCATCAAGTTTGATCTATTATGCTTCGTTTTTCTCAAATTCAATAAAACTTAAAAATTTGTCTAAATTAAATCGGTTGAAGTAAAAATTAGGCCGATCGCTTTGCTACGATCTTGACCGAGAATTTCAAAGGTGGTACAAGCCCCCGTCTCGATCCGTGGAATCAATCGAAAGCATCTCAAATCTAAAATCCTCAAGCCCCCCATTTATCCGTGGGTCAATCTAAAATCTAAAATTTAAAATCGCGCAATCGATTGACGGCGTGGGACAATGTAGCGGTTTGACTGGTAAAATTAATTATCAGAAAATTGGGTTGAAAACCCCGTCATTGAGGACGGCTTTGTGTTAGAGTGTGTATACCGAAAGCAAACAACGGATATCTTGAGAGTAAAAGTCAGGCATAAGCCGGGGCCTCCAAACGATATAAACTGGTTGGCATTTGTACCGATGGATGGTCGGGAAAGGAAACTGTCTGGGCAATCAGAGCGTCGGGGATATGCGGGTAACTACATATCTAGATAGTGGGTGAAAAACCGTAAGGAAACAACCAGAAAATCTAAATCGTGAGGTTTAGAAGCTTTGCCCTTTTAGGGCGGAGTAATATCACAATTAGGGTGGTTCTGAATGACCGACAAACAAAACAGAACTTTACCGGCACAGCCAGCCCTCTGCCGGATTTTAGATGCAAATTTAGATCGATCGCGCGAAGGGTTGAGAATTATTGAAGAATGGTGCAGGTTTGGTCTCAACAGCGCCGATTTGGCTGGAGAGTGCAAGCAACTGCGCCAGGAATTGGCTGCTTGGCACGTCGCAGAACTTCGCAGTGCTAGGGATACGCCGGCCGATCCGGGTACGGAGTTGACTCACCCGCAGGAAGAGCAGCGTTCGAGCATTCAGCAGCTACTGGAGGCGAATTTCTGTCGGGTGGAAGAAGCTCTGCGGGTACTTGAAGAGTACGGCAAAATTTACGATCGGAATATGGGCGCGGCTTTTAAGCAGATGCGCTATCGGGTTTATACTCTCGAAAGCGATTTGCTGGCTTACCGGCGCTACCAGCAGTTACTTCGATCGCAGTTATACCTCGTAACTTCGCCGAGAGACAACTTGATGGGAGTCGTGGAAGCTGCTTTGCAAGGCGGACTGACTTTGGTGCAGTACCGCGACAAAACCTCAGACGACGGCGTAAAGTTGGCCAACGCGCGTAAGCTTTGCGAACTTTGTCACCGCTACGATGCTTTGCTGATTGTGAACGATCGCGTGGATTTGGCGATCGCAGCGGATGCCGATGGCGTACACTTAGGACAGGGAGATTTGCCTGTGGCGGAAGCCCGCAAGTTGCTCGGCCCGGGACGCATCATCGGTTGTTCGACTACGAATGGTGAGGAAATGCAGCGAGCCGTTAATGCGGGAGCCGACTATATTGGAGTTGGGCCGGTTTACTCCACTCCTACTAAACCTGATAAGCAGGCGGCGGGTTTGGACTATGTGCGGTATGCTGCTGATAAGTCGCCGATTCCTTGGTTTGCGATCGGCGGAATTGATATCAACAACCTCGATGAAGTATTGAATGCCGGAGCTCAAAGGGTTGCCATAGTACGCGCGATTATGGAAGCAGAACAGCCTACTTTAGTCACGCAGTTTTTCATCTCGCAGTTGATTCGGATGCAGAGTCTGAAAGCTCAGAAAGCTTTGCACGGGAAAAGCTAGGTTTATTTGCGATTCGTAGGGCGGGTTTAGCACAGGAAATCTGTGCATAAAATATAATTTTGTTACCAAACCCGCCCTGAAAACTGATATTTTACTTATGATAAATCAAATTGCGCTGCAAGTTAACGGAGAAACCCGCAATTGTGCGATCGACACACCGTTACCAGAATTACTAAAACAATTGGGATTAAACCCGCGCTTGGTGGCTGTGGAGTACAACGGCGAAATTCTGCACAAACAATTTTGGGAAACCACACACATCAAAGAGGGCGACATCTTAGAAGTTGTCACAATTGTCGGAGGAGGCTAGCCACAAATGGGTGACAAATTAAACCTTAAATTGTCACCAACCAATTGGCCGAACCTAGGAATGTCGCTTGTCGTCAAGTCTAGATCCCCCTAAATCCCCCTTAATTAAGGGGGACTTTGAGAAAAATCTTGCCCTAAATCCAGTTAATTAACAGGGACTTTGAGAAAAATCTTGTCCCCCCCTTATTAAGGGGGGCTAGGGGGGATCGAGACTTTGAGACAAACAAAAGAGACTTAAGCAACGCCGCAAAATAGCGCAATTAAACAGCGACAGCTTCAGCCGCGGGCTCAGCCACAGGTGCTGCTACAACAGGATAAATGCTGACTTTCTTGCGAGTTTTGCCTTTTCTTTCAAAAGTCACCACACCGTCAACCAAAGCAAACAAAGTGTCATCTCTGCCGATACCAACATTGTTACCGGGGTGAACTTTAGTGCCGCGTTGGCGGATCAAAATGTTGCCAGCTTTGACAACTTGACCGCCGTACTTTTTGACACCCAGACGCTGAGAATTAGAGTCGCGTCCGTTACGTGTACTGCCTGTACCTTTCTTGTGGGCCATAGTATCCTCAACTGTATTTACTATTGTTTATTCTGATTCAGATTCGTCGGTTTGGGGGGTTTCAACAACTGGTTCAGTTAAGTCTCTCGCTGCCAAAACAACACCGTTGACGCTGATGGAGTCAATCATAAAGCGAGTTGTTTCTTGGCGGTGCCCTTTTTTCTTCCGAGTTTTCTTTTTCGGCTTCATCTTGTAGACGAGGACTTTGCGGCCCCGGAAATGCCGCAGAACCGTTCCTTCTACTGTGGCATTTTCTACTAGAGGCTGGCCGATGTGAACGTCGTCTTCGTGCTGGATCAGAAATACTTTGTCTATGGTGACTTTGGATTCAGCTTCGACGTGAAGCAGTTCGATGTCGTAGAAGCGGCCTGGTTCTACCCGAAATTGTTTGCCGCCTGTTTCAATGATTGCGTAAGTCATGGGATGGTTGTTGAGATTGCCGTACAGGTAGCTGATGAGTCATTGGTCATTGGTCGTTGCGGACTTTTGACGGCTGACTGCTCTCCAGCTTTTGGAATGTCTTAACCTGATCCGAGCCGGATTTAGACAGACAATCTATCATTATTGCGGATTGTTGGAGTTTTGTCAAGGGAAAGGGAACTCAATCTTTTTTAATTATTAGTTTGAAAACAGAAAGTTTTGATAGCTTTAATCGCGATCGCAGCTAAAAACTCTAGCAATGCCAATAAATAGGAGTCCCAAACATCGGATGGCGGCGCGATAGCAGGTCGCCATCCATACCGTTAGACAGCGCATTTTTGATTTTGCACAAGCACAATAATTCTGTCAGCTTCAAATGCCATGACAGAGTTGTTGCGGTAATTGCTTTAAAATTCGCTCAAAGGGAGCAAAATCTTTCAATCCGCGGGACAAAATTAAGGCCCCCTGAATGGCAACGATCGCATCTTCTCCGCGTTCCTTTGCCAAGGTTTCATCCAATCCTGCTGAAATCAGAACTTTAGCGATCGCCTCAATCCACTGAGAAAATCCCCAACTAATTTGTGGGTGAAAGAGATCGTCACTCGATTGTTGCATTACCAAAACTGCCCAAAGACAAGAATTTTGTCCCCGATCGAAAAACTGACTCACTTCCTCGCACATGGACTGAAATTTGGCGATCGGCATTTCTGGGCCATCGACAAGCTGCAAAATATTCGTCTCTAGCCAATGATTAACCTCAACAAGGGCAGCCTCAGCCATCTGGGCCTTCCCACCAGGGAAGTGATGGTAGAGACTGGCTTTCCCCAACCCCGTGGCTTGGGAAATTTTGGAGAGTGTGACACCCTCATAACCAAATTGGCAAAACAGTTTGAGCAAAGATGGGATATAGGTTTGTTTAGACATGGGCAATGTCGTGGAATTTATCTATTGACAATTGTACCGTTCGTTCGCTACAATGACTGTACCGAACGAACGGTACAAAAAAGGCTAACCTTTCACATTCGCAATCAAAACAGGAACACCATGATTAAGCTCTACGGTCATGAAATCTCTGGTAACAGCTACAAAGCACGTTTGATGCTGTCCCTGCTCAACCTTGAATATGAATGGATCGGAGTCGATCTAATGGGGGGCAAACACAAGTCGCCAGAATACCTAGCCATGAATCCCTTTGGGCAAGTGCCTTTGCTGGTGGATGGAGAGACACAACTTGCCGATGCTCAAGCCATTCTCGTATATCTGGCGCGGCAATACGGTGGTGAGCAGTGGCTGCCTCTGGATGCACTACCGATGGCCCAAGTAATTCGCTGGTTGTCAACTGCTGCGGGTGAAGTGCGACAAGGGCCAGAAAATGCTCGTCTCTACTATTTATTTGGGGCTGGAACTAACATCAATATTGAACGGGCAACCCAAAAAGCCGAATTTATTCTGACGCAACTTGACCGGCATTTGAGTACGCGCACTTGGCTAGAGTTTGAGCATCCCACGATCGCAGATGCGGCCATCTATCCCTATATCGCTTTAGCGAGAGATGGCAAGATTGAACTCGATGCTTATCCCAATGTTTTGAATTGGATCGATCGGGTGAAGCAACTCTCTGGTTATATTCCCATGTTGGGAATCTAGGCATTTTGAACATCGCCGAGTTAAATAAGTAGACAAGGAGTTAGATTTTATGCCTCGTCAATTTGGTACGATCGCTTTTACTCCCGCAGTGAAAGCCATGCAAGAAAAAATGGGTTCCCGCGAGAACTATGAACGCTTTGTGGCTAAAGGTGCAGATAATAATTCCATCAATCCCGATCTAGAGCAATTTATTTCCAGTATGGAAGGATTTTATCTAGGCACTGTGAGTTCTAATGGCTATCCCTACATTCAGTTTCGCGGCGGGAAAGCAGGATTTTTAAAGATTCTCGATCCGAGAACTTTGGGATTTGCGGATTTTCGTGGCAACGTGCAATATATCTCTGTGGGAAATCTTGCTGAAAATGATAAAGCATTTTTGTTCCTAATGGATTATCGTCATCGCCGGCGCCTCAAGATTCTCGGTCGCGCCCGCGTTGTGGAAGACGATCCAGTAATACTTGCCCGAGTTCGGGATACAGACTATGATGCAACTGTGGAAAGAGCGATCGTATTTGAAATTGAAGGCTGGGATTGGAACTGTCCGCAGCATATTCCGATTCGCTATTCTGAAACGGAAGTAGAAGCAATGCAGACCAGAATAAGAGAGTTGGAGAAACTTTTAGCAGCTAAAAACCCTAATAACGTAAATACTCCAGATCCACCGGCGCCCATCAATTAACAAGCAAGAACAGCATTGAATAAGTAGCCGATTGATGCTCTCCCAAAGTGCGATCGACCCTGTGGTTTACCGCGTGGTTTGTAGTGAGGACGAAGAGTCCTCATCAATAAGGAGTAAAGTCCTGACTGCCAACGATCGCCCTTAATTATCTTCAAAAGGGCGATCGAACTCGATTCAAGCCGTCGCAGAACATTTGCGCGATCGTAACAATTCCAAAGCTTGCTGTTTCACCCGACCTTCCATCACCTCTTTTTGCAAATTAATAAAAGCCTCAAAATCTTCTAAACCGTACTTAGTCATCTGCAACTGCTGTCGCAACTGTTCTTCTGCCTCAACCGTTAAGTAACCTGTTGCCAAAGCTTTGCGGACAATTTTACTGATTAAAGTCATAGTAGCTTCACCCTGAATACACGTACGTTAAAACACTGAAGTTTTGTCAACCGACTAAATCAGCTTTTAGTTTGTTTCATAATTACCCTTCAAATAGGTTAAATCTACCTTAAGGTCTATGTAAATACAGTTATTTTTGATACATTGATGATACTGTAGCGATTTTAAATGTCGAGTGCGATTAAATTGGTATCTTGAGTTTTTGTCATACAACATTATCCTTCAAATACCTTACATCTACGTTAAGGCAATAGTCCGGACAGTTTTCAATCACTAACGGCAGAATGCTGGTTTCAGCCTTCTCAGTGAGGTCAAATGCTAACGGTAGAATGAGGGTTTCAGCCTCGGTCTCAAAAACTGTCCGGAGTATTGTTAAGGCATATTTAACCATAGCGATTTGTGACATTGGAAATTGTAGGGATTTTAAATGTAGAGTGCGATTAAATGGGTATACTTAGTTCCTGTCTAACAACAGCCGCCATTCTCTCACAGCAAAAGGAGGAACCAGCAACTCTGTTTCTTTTTGATTTTTCACGGGGAAATTCAACCGCAAATGTCGATTACTGTCCAATTTTGTAATTATTGATTTGACATCGTATTCTCCGACATTAATTGGCAAACCCGACTCGTTCCAAATATCTTTTGCAGTGCCAATTTCCCGATTTCCCGCCGCAAATTTCAGCGGAACCGGGTGCTGCATTTCTATTCCCGGAAATCCTACCAATCTCAGGTTAAAAGAGTTTACTACTCCCGACTTGACTCGCTTGTACAAAACAACTTGCCACGCTTTTTCGTCTGTATCGCGCAGGCTTTGTACGGAGCGAAACATTACTCTGTCGCCCGCTTCTGGATATTTGTGAATCGAGGCGAAAGCGGGCGCGCTGATAGCTAAGATTAGATACAAGCACAAGCTAATGATAGTTAAAACTTTGAATAGAGAAGGTTTTGTACTGAGATTGTTCATAGGATGACCAAAATATCGCTTGTTACCCAGAAGTTTAATAGATAAAAAAGTAGAGTGCGTGCGGCGCACCCTACTACTCATTTTAAACCTAGATATATCCCACTGCCTACTTAGGCGCGAAGAGCATAAAAAGCAACCCCCTCATCTCGGAAATCTGGCCTCGCCTGTACCGCCGCCCGATCGCTTGGGTTTGCGGTGAAAAAGTGTGTAATATTTAGCGGATTTTCGCGTTCCCTCGCCAGGTTGGTAAAACGATAGACGGGTACCGCACCCGAAACTGCCGTGTTATATGAATTGAAAACCTCCCCCTCAGCACGAAACTGGGGTAAGTTGTCGCGAATAAACTGTATGTCAGTAGGTTTATTCGTATAGAAATAGGTTCCTGATGCTGTATTGAAGTAGCGTTGAACCTTTGCGTTACCGTTGGCTGGAGCGATAAAGTCATCGCCATCATCCAGGTAACGAGCAGGGTTGTTTAGTCGGTCAGCTTTCTCTGACGGGTCTGTGGTATAAAAATGCGATCCTGCCGTCTTGTCAAAGAAACGCCGGACGGGAAGATTGCCTGTTAGAGGGTCGCCGAAACCGCCCCCCATGAGGTTGCCTTGTGTATCTAAAGGCGTACCTGTTATGGGGTCTTTCAAGGCGACCTTGCCATTGAGAGTTGCAACCTGTAATGTGAAAGTCTGAGGAGTTGATGGTAACGTACTATAGCTCAATACGCGGATTAAATAGTCCACACCAGGCAGACTTGTAAGGGAACTAGGACCATTGACGAAAGCGGCATCAGAACTCGGTATTTTTGAGTTGAGGCCCGTGCCGCCATCATTAGCCAGAGCACGAAAGACACCCGTACTAGCTAAATTCGCACCCTTGCTGCCTTTGGGTATCTGAAAGACTTCCACGTAAGGGTCGTAGCTAGTGCTACTGTTAAAAAGATCAATTGTTATAGGCTCATTAACTAACTCTACCTCTAAGATGTATTCTTTAGCGGGAGTTGTTGCACCAGCAGAATCGAACGGATTAGGAGTTATTAAATTCTGGTCACTTGCAGTTAACTGATTTGTCAGTTGAATTGATGCCATTTAAGCTGTCCTCTTAACTTTTCTGATAGCAGGTTTTATAAAATACTGCCTTCTACATTTATAAAACACTCAAGACAGATAAGTTACCTAACAGCTATTAGTATTTTTATTAGGTATTTTTGTGAGAAGTACACCAGATTAAAATTATTTTCTTAAATTAAATTAATAATACTTAGCGGGACTTAAACAAAATTTATATTAAAAATAGGCTCAAACCCAGTCGCTATAATGGTTTCAGATCGTTTTTGATATTCTGTTACTACAACTGGGTTTGAGCCTCCATTACCCGGAGCGAGCTAAACTCTTTACCCACAGCGGAATACAAGCCGATTTTAGTCAGCAATTTGTTTAAGTCCCGTTAGGAAAGTTTTTGAATGAGACCCTAAAAATGCCATTCTACCGTTTGTACCGGGGCTTGATGAAAGCTTGAAACCCTGATTATATATAGCTTTTATCAAAAAAATGAGGTATGGCTGACAGCTTATATAACCACTAAACGTATAGGGCTGAAGCCCAACTACGTACCTCATCTTTCTGAGAACCGCTATAGTTAGCGATTGAAAACTATCCTAAGTGTTATTAGAGAATTAGTCCGCCTATGTACTCAATTTGGCATATTATACAGAAAGTTTTCGTATAACTCGTAGTTATACCGATGAGGTAGCTACTGGGCAAAAATTTTATACATAGGTATTGGAAGGACTGAAAAAGATGCTAACAGAAAGACCTTTAGCTGTTGATTATTCTCAACAAGATGCAACTTCAAAGTTTGTTCCGCGCCCGCTCATTCACTCCAGTCATGACGCGGGATGGAAAAATATTCATCTAGCACACTATCAACTGCCTGCAATGGAAATTCCTGAAATATCTGGTTTGCAACATATAATTTGTCTTGCCTTTTGGAAGCAGCCAACAGAAATGGAATTAGCCTTAGATGGTAAGTGTCACTTAGTGCAGCATGACCGGGATGAAACGGGTTGCATTGAAATACTTCCTGCTTACGCACCTATTAAGGCTAGGTGGAGTCAGGCAGCCGATCTCACTCACTGCTACCTTGAGCCTACATTTTTTAATCATACCGCCTATGAGTCAGTAAACCCAGATCGAGTTGAAGTTAATCTGACGCTTAAAAAATTCGATCCGCTAGTTTGGCAAATTATCTTAGCACTGACAGCAGTATTGGAAAACAATCCAAATAATAGTTGCTTTTATGCGGATTCAATGGCGACGGCTCTAGCGGCTCATTGCTTAACATATTACTCAACCCGTAAGCATATTCTGATGGAATATGAAGACGGCTTGTCAAAATACAAACTGAAGCAAGCTATTAGACCTCTTGCAAAAAATATCTATGCTATAATAGAAGGTTTTCAATTTAATGCCCCACGAAGCTCACTCATAATTATAAATTGCCGATCGCAAATTACAACGCTTTGCATAACGGCGACGACGATTCCGATAACGACTCGACAAGATTTTAAAAATTTTCAGACTCCGGTTAACGTGTTCAATGACAATTCGTTCTTGTGCTAGAGTTCGATTGTAGTCTTTTTCTAAGAGAGAAAGTTTCCCATTTTTAGGTTTCTTTCTAGGAATATAACTATTGGAACGATCGTCTTTTATGCCTTGATACCCACTATCTTGTAAGCTATCTGTTTCGGGATGATGCAGGAATTTTACTTTTTTTAAACAAGCTAAAATCGTGGCAATGTCCTTGCCCAAAAGCAGTGCAAATAATTGCTCTTGTCTCTTGATTGATGACCAATTGAGTTTTGAGGGTATGACATTTCTTCTTGCTTGAATAATATTGTTTCTGTTTTTTTGGGGTCGCTCAATAGCTGTTTCTGTGACATCAATCGCCACAAATGCTGGATAATCAGAGTTTTTGAGTAATGCTTTTTTCCCAGGAAGACGGAATTTTCCCGTTTTCATTAAAGTTGATTCGATCTCAATTACAATTCGGCAAATAGTTGATTCAGATACTCCCCAATTTGTCGCAATATGAAAATATGTTCGATATTCTCGCCAATATTCCAATGCAACTAAGACCTGTTCTTCAAGAGTTAGGATAGTCCCACGGCCTCTTCTGTCTTTATGATTCTCTGACCGGAATTCTTCCCAGGCTTTAACCATTACTTTTAAGGTTTTAATTTTGACACCAAATCTACGTTTAAATTGATGAGAAGTCTCTCTTTAGATAAGATTGATTTTTCATGATTTACTTATTGTGTAACAACCAATATAAGTTTCTAGTATTTGATCCTGTTTCTAGCAAGGCAAGAGTAAAAATAAGTTAAGAGTTGGGATTCAATCCAGTAAAGCAAAACTTTTCATTAGATCGTAAAATTATTTTGCAAGAGGTCTATTGGGGGCATTGTGCACCACGATCGCCTGAGATTGTTGAGCGGATGGAACACATTCCAGGTTAATTGACGGGAGTAAGATTCGCCGAGTAGAAGTGCCATTGACGCTGTTCTGGCGTTGAGCCGGGAACATCATTGACAAACATTTCCTCAGTACACGATGAGGGCTAGAATCCGCAAGATACAGCATTTCCGGCTGCTATGCCCCAGGCGTTGGATGTGGAGATAGCGCTGACGTTTTGAGCCAATAACTCAGCCTCGGTTCGGCGTTTCGTTACAAAATTTTACGTCGTGTCCTATTTTGCCTGTATCTCGGCAATACCCCAACAAACGATGAAATTGGCGATCGCACTAATGCTGAGGTGTTGCAAGTTGTTACAGATCCATGTAGTTTGTAATTTAAAAATTAGCATTAAAACAAACAGTGAGACGACAATACTTCGGACAGTTTTATATCTAGTCGAGTCTCCGAAACCCTTGCTGGCTATAGAGTGGGCTATTTTTTCAAGGTTTAAGTAAGCGCCCTAAGTTTCCTAAAATGCGTTAAAAATGGCAGAACTTCTTCCGTAATGCTTCTTACAGGGCTGTTAAAAAACTGTCCGAACTATTGCTTATTGTACCTCATAACACCCAGAAGTCCTGTAGCTGTCTGATTTTCATCCATAAGCTGTTCGACATTTAAACCGCTAACGATGCCTGTAGGGTGCGTCAGCTAGAACACTTACTAAGCAAGGGAAACAAGATAGGGCTGACGCACCCTACAATACTATTTTAAATGCGTAACAGCTTACCAATTCAGTCAACATGGTTGATGACCAAAAATCGGGAGGTATGAAGAATACGGGGCAACTTCTTCTCAGAGATTGTGAGACTTCTACAACTCAGTTTTGGATTTCAAAATCTCCTCGAATTGATTTTCTAACGTTTGATTAATAAAGTGAGGATAGACAATTTTGTGGAATAAGTTGTCGATTGTTTGGCATTTTTCTTCCAATAAATGATCGTAGTCGAGCTTGATGGAAGCCTCTCGTTTTTGGCGTCGCTCATCCTCCGAGTGCTGTCGTCCTTGATGAAGATCGCGAAGCCAAGTTGAATGCAGGGTTAGCGCCAGATTCAGAGGTTCTTCAGTTGCAGGAGCGCTCAATCGATAGATCGGTTTGTTGTTGAAGTCATCCGCGTGGAAAATCCAAAACTCGTCTCTAGCTTCATCTAATCCCGTTGGCTCGTCTGTTAGAACTATACAAACTATATAACCTTGTGTTGACTCATCTTTTCCTTCTGGGCAGGGTTCAGAACTGGGAATGAATTGTGGCGAGCAAGCAAAATGCCGATCGGGAAAGTGGAAACGGTCAACGATTTCCATTGTTTCTGTGTCTAGGCGGAGCAGGGTTGCGGGTTTGTGGTCTGGCAGGTCTTCAATTGCTACAACCCTATGTCCATCAGCTTTGTAAGCCTCGTAGATCCGTTGCGGGATTAACTCCCAGGTGAATCCCCAGGACATCCAATAGATATTTTTTACAGTCTGGGAGGATGTCTCATTACTGTCGCGGCAGAGGTCTCGATGAGTGTAGACAGACAGCGACCAAGTTGATTCAGTATCATGAATTAGCTTGGAACTTTTGATTTCTCCAGTCTCCCCATCAATTACATACCGTCCGAGGGAACCTAAATCTGTCGTACCAGACATCATACCCTCCAAATCCTTCCGGAGCGGTCTTCCGGGTACAGATTCGTCGTAGCGAGTAATTCCCTCGGTTACATCCCAACCATTACTATGACCAATATGAATGGTGATTTTGTTATCTGGATTCGCGTAGTCTGCCGCAAAGTGAGAAATTTCGATCGGAATAGTGACCTTCTGGGCTGTAACTTGTGCTGCCTCAGTATTTTTGTCTAGATCTTCGCGCTTCACTATATATAGATTACCAAATGGCAACGGCTTAGATTGACGTATAAAAACCGAGTAAAGCCAAGCTCCGAAGGAATAAAATTTATTTTGTCCAAAGTTTCCTAGTCGAAGAAAGCCAAGAAAGAAGGGAGAAAATATTTGGGAAAACTCCATTCTGAAGGTAATGTCAGATAGAATTAAATATTTTTCTGTAATGGCTAATTGATGAAGTGATTGTTCGACCAAAACTGGTTTATTATCAGGTAAAACCATTCGCCAAGACTTCATTTTGGGCTTTATACCTGCTTCTTCGTTACCAAATTGATAGCAAACTAAATAGGTAAAACGTCCGAAGTCCTCCCGATCGGAAACTCTATTTGTAAATAGAAGTTTGAGTAGTACGCTGAGACGGTCTAGTACAAAATTAACAGGTTTTCTAAACTTTCCGTTATATCCTGTAGAGTAATTTGTTGTAAAAAACTCGTCTAGCTTGTCATCTAAGTGCCTGACATCAGCAACCGGATGCGCTGAATTAATGTAGATATCAAAAATATTATTTCTGAGTACCTTAGCCATCACCGGGAAAATACCTTTCCACTCATTTGTAGAACCTGTAGGTTCTATGAGTTCTAAAGTATTGGGATCGACTACATAAGGACGACCAGCGTCGATTGTAACTAAGAGATGATCGCGGGTTCGTAAAAAGGCAGTGTTTAACTGGTTTCTTGCACCTAGAATAATGCTATATCTGCTCTGACCCCCATCTCGAAATCCACTAAAATAAGAAAAAATCCGATTGTCTTTAGCGAACTGTGCTTTAGGTTCTATTGCCTTTTCTGCTAAATATAATTGCGTTGGTAAATCTGCGTAGTAACAAGGGGTTTTAGCAATTCTCGTTTTCAGTGTTGCTTTGCCATCCTCAAAACCCAGGCGATAGATCATGCCATCGCCTGTATACAGTAGCGTTCCATCTTCTTGGGGTCGATTCTCTGCTTGAAATAAAGCTCCAACAATAAAAGCATAGCCATGTAAATCTTTTGGCAGCTTATCGACAGGAACAGGTTGTGTATTCTTATTCTCCTGGTGGTGAATTTGAAGCTCTGAAATATCCAGTTCTTCGCGGCTAGTTTTAATAACTGATGTGGGAATGTGGTGGTTTTGAGAATGCGAATTAGCCATTAGAGAAGTGTCTATAAATTTACTCAGTGGTCATCTAAGACGAATGTAAGATAGATACACCATACCATTTACCCATCCGGAAAGAATGGTTTATTGATTGCTCATCAGTATCAACTTAGCTGCTGCGTACAAAGCTTGAGAGTCGGAAAAGGTCAGATCAAAGTCAGATCGAGGTCAGAAGTAGCTGAAAATTTTATTGCTAACAAGCGCAAACGAAGCTGATGCCTTAATAGCTGAGCAACAAGGGGTTATTGGGTTATTTGCATTTAAAACTCTTCAACTGCGCCTAAGACTGTTAACATTGCTTTCTGAGCTGGAGTTAAACCTGTAGCGCTTTCAACTCTCATTCCCTCATAAGGTCTTCTAGCTCTCTGTGTTGCTAGGCAAGTCTGTGTTTGCGTACTCCAAATCCGGATCGTTTCATCTTCACTAGCGCTGGCAAGCTTTAAACCATCAGGACTAAGGGCAACTGTCCAGATCCAATTGGTATGTCCTCTCAACGTATTCAAGCAAGTTCCCTCAAAACTATCCCATATTTTTACTGTTTGGTCGCAGCTACCGCTGGCAATCTTGCGCCCGTCTGGGTAAAAAGCTACAGACATTACCCAACCTGTATGTCCCTCTAGCGTGCGAATACACTTGCCTTTTGTGATATCCCAAATCTTGATCGTTCCATCCAGACTGGCACTGGCAAGCAAGCGACCATCAGGACTAAAAGCGATCGCACCCACTCTAGCTGAGTGTTCGTTCAATGTCTTGATGCACTCACCGCGACGTATATCCCAGAGTTTAATGGTATGGTCGTCACTACCACTTGCTAAAAGGGTTCCTTGAGGATTGAAGCTGACTGCGGCTACGCGATCGCTATGCCCCTCTAGTGTTTGGCGGCAGTCGCCAGTACCCACATCCCAAAGCTTGATTGTGTGGTCAAAACTACTGCTGGCGAGAGTCGTTCCATCGGGGCTGAAATTGAGCGACCAGACCTCATTAGTATGTTCCTTAAGGACGCGAATGCAGCTACCATCACTGAGGTTCCAGATTTTGATGGTTGTATCCTCACTACCACTAGCAAGCATTCCCCCATTGGGATGGAAGGCGACTGCTGGTAAACCTTTGGTGTGTGCCTTTATCTCCCTAAGACACTTCCCACTACTCACATCCCAGACTCGTAGCGTTCGGTCTTTGTGTCCGGTAGCAATTGTCTGACCGTTGGGACTGAAAACAACTGTCTTCACCCAATTCGTGTATCCCTGAATATTAGCAATGCACCGACCGTTACTCACTTGCCATAAGCGGATGGTTTGGTCTTCACTGCCACTGGCTAGAGTTTGACCGTCGGGACTGAAGGATATGCCCCAAACTCTATTGCTATGTCCTAGCAGGGTATGGAGACAGGTACGGGTTTCGACATCCCAAATTCTAATCATTTGGTCTTCTCCACAACTGGCAACTCGTCTGCCATCTGGACTCCAAAAGGCTTTCCAAATCCATTGGGTATGACCTCTAAGGACACAAAGACATTTCCCATCTGGAAGACGCCAAATTCTGACCGTGCGATCGCAGCTAGCGCTGAGTAGTCGTTCTCCATCAGGACTAAACTGAACCGACCCGACCCAGTTGTTGTGGGCTGTAATGGTTTGCAAACACTCTCCTGTCTCCCAATCCCAAATTCGGATCGTGTTGTCAAAGCCGCTGCTAGCAAGACATCTTCCATCAGGGCTGAAGTCAACAGATAGAACACCACCCGTATGCCCTGTTAAGACTTGCAAGCAATTGCCATTAACTGCGCTCCAAATCCTAATCGTGCAGTCGTTACCACCATTGGCGAGTAATCGTCCATCCGGGCTGAAAGTAACTCCATATACGCGATCAGTATATTTGCACAGCGTGGATTGGCATTCCCCAGCGAATAAATTCCACAGTTTAATCGTTCCATCTTCACTAGCACTGGCAAGGGTTTGACCATCTGGACTAAAGGCAATCTTGCGAACCCAACCCGTGTGTCCTTGCAAGGTAAGTAAGCGCTGGCGATCGCCTTTGGCGCTGTCCTCACTAAAGCTCCGGCTTGGGGAATCGTTAACTCGCCAGAGATGAACTTCACAATTGGCGTTACCTGTTGCTAACAGTTGACCGTCCGGACTAAAGGCGATCGCCAAAACCCCTCCGAAGGACTGGGAAAATACCGAGTTATAAAAATGGCAATAAGCAAAATTGACATCGTATAAATTAGCATCTTGTAGATATGCCTGATTGATGATTAAGTATGAGAAATCATAACTGCTCAAGTTAGTTTGCATTTGCACCAGCAGATTGAGGATATTGCCTCCTGCATATCCAGGTTGGAGGGGAGTTTCTGCTCTTAACTTGCTTACAATTGCTTTGAGTTGCTGTTGAATTTTATTGTGGTTGCCTAGAGATAGCAACAATTTGTCGATGACTGGCCGTAGGATGAAACGAATTTGTGCCTGCCTGATATAGTCTTTACTCTGGGCTTTGATTAAAGCATAGTTCCTTAAAAGTTCCTGTCGCTGAGCGATAATATCTTCACAGATTGCGGTGACTAATTGGGTTGTTGCATACTCTAAGATTACGGGCTGCAATAACCAGCGTTTCTCAGCACGTTCTATTAGGGAGCGTTGATTTAGCGATCGCAATGCCCCTAGTAATTGCTTGGTAATTGCCTCTGATACCACATCGGTTTCTAATTCGGGCAGTGAAACGGGTTCTCGATTCACGGCTAACCAGTTCATTACTTGTTGCTCTGCTTCTGACAAGCGATCGAACTGTCGCCCTAGCAGTTCGTTAATATCTGCAAACCCAAGCTTTCCCTGTCTTAAATACGGAAGTAACTCCGCGACATCGCCATCAAATAGTTCTCGCACTCCGGAGGCAACCATTTTTAATGCCAGGGGATTGCCTGCATAGTGTTCAAATATCTCTAACCAATCTTGGCTATCGCAACTAAAACAGCCTTTATCTGTAAAGATAGCCTGTCCTTCTACGGGTGTCAGTCCTTGTAGCTGAAGCGATCGCACAGGGGAAGTTACCCCTTCTAGTAACCCAATCTCCTTGGGTTTTTCTCGACTGGTTAGAATGACGCAGCTTTGGTGGCGAACTTCTCCCACAGACTTTAACAAGTAACCATAGCATTCGTAGTCCTTGAGGTATTGTCCCGTCTGGCTGCCGCCTTGAAGAATGGCCTCGAAGTTGTCAAAAATAAGAAGACAGCGAGAGGAGCGAAGATAGTGCAACAGGCGTGCTGTTTTTCCCTCTACAGTATCTGGAAGGTTGACTTCTTGCTGATTGGAGAGAAACTGAATTAACTCGGTTATAAGCTCCTCAAAAGGAGGAGCCTGCGAGAGCGATCGCCACAACAAAAACTCAAATTCGTTCTGAACCTGTTCTGCTAGCTTCACTGAGAGCGTGGTTTTCCCCATGCCGCCCATACCCAGAATTGCCACAAGTCGGCAGCGATCTTGCAGAACCCACTGGTTAAACAGCGCGAGTTCCTGATTGCGTCCGTAGAAGATGGAAACATCGATCGCTTCTCCCCAATTCTGTTGAGATAGAGTGGCAAGTCCACAACTGCTCTCCTGTTCTAATTGCTGGTTCCTATGTTTTGCTACTCGCCTCAAAACCTTTTGAACGCTATGTTTCGTGACTTTTTCACCCAAAGCTAGTGAAAGCGACTGCCACAATTTAGAGCCAACATCTTTGATGTAGCCAGGGTCATAACTAGAGGCTTCGGCAATTTGATCGTAAGACTGCCCTTCCCAAGATTTACGGAACACGAGTTCCTGAACGTTATTCAAGCATCCGTTGTCGAGAGCTTTTTCTACAAGCTCTAGCGCTTCTTCTATGGTCATTGTTGAGCGTTGGGTTTGAGCAGTGATGATTGTTCAACAAGTCAAACGGGAGAGTCCTGCTTCGTTGAGAAGCTACGAACTACCCGTAAGGTAGGGGCTTTTGCCTTCTATAGCTGCTGCACCCTTACCTGAAAGATGAGGCAAAGCTAACTGAAGTTCGAGCTGAAAAGAGACTCTTAGGTTTCTATACAGCTATCTCACATCACCCTGTAGGATGATTTTTTCATAGATCTGACTTTTTTCTGACTTTTTTAGGAGTTCTTTACATCTTCTTCTGACCTTTACCGACTCTCAGAGGTGGGCTTAGGCAGTTAAAGTGTATCAATCACAGATGAAAAGCCTCAATCAGCGGCGATAGCGAAACGCTGTTGCCAAAGGCAGATCGCAGTTGTGTTAGTTGGGGTGTAAAGCGGCATCGCATTACAAACCTCAACGTTACTGGATTAATTCTTTTAAGAATCTTAAGGAAACGCCATGTCCAAGAATCTTGGTCTAATCGGTGCTGCTTCTCTAAATGAGTCTGCTGAATTTACTTTGGATGAAACAACCTCAACTGCACGACGCTACTTGAGTGCGTAGGAACCGAAGGTGAAAGTTGGCTTGCCGGAAGATTACTAGCAACCTTCAGCGAAGTGAGCATCTACTCAACGCTTTCAACAACAAGGAATGGAAATCAAGATGAATCGATTGCTCTCTCGCTTACCGAAGAACGGTTTTCTTTCAGGAACTATTAATAAAGTGCTAACGATAGGCATCCTCAGCGCCAGTCTACCTTTATTTGTGCAAATAGAGCCTTCAGTAGCGCAAACGTGCAATGTCTTCGGCTGTTCTCAACCCGGTGCCAGTGCCTGTAATCCGTTTGGTTGCCCAAATCCGGGTGCGGCTCCTTGCACTCCTTTTGGATGTCCGGCTTCGCCAACTCCTGCTGCCTCTCCAGCAGCGCAGCCCCCGGTCATTTATCAGCAGCAACCTCCCGTAATTTACCAGCAGCAACCGCAAATTGGTGGTTCTCCGCAGGCGATTCAGCAGTGTATGGAGAATTTGCTGTATCGAACAGAAGTACAGAAACCATTTTCAGGCTGGATTTGTGTTGCGAATGATGTGAACTGTAGAACCGTCAGAGTCAGAACTGAAATTAGTGAAGCGGCTGCGGTTCAGGCTTGCCAAAACGCACGCTAAGACAACTTTCCATCATTTGAAAGAGAGCCATGAGTCTAAATCACCAAGCATTGGCGATGGCAGGCGCGATCGCCACGATGCTAGTTTCACCACTGTTAATGAGCCAAGGCGCGATCGCGCAGAGTTCGATTCGAGAATGTCTGAGTGACTTTGTCCGCCAAGGCGTTTCGCCTGATAAAGCTGCCGATCTTTGTTCCAGTGGTGGCGCGCGCGATCGAGAGATGTGTAGAGAATAAGCGATTTCGCACTTACGAGGGTGCACCTCGACAGCGAAATTATGGTCGGACAGAATACACTTACCCAATGGATACATTCTCTGTTGAGAAAACCACCGGAACTCAATGCTGGACTGATTATCGAAACTTCTTTAATCCCAAGAATGTCTGCTGGGCGAGTTCGATCGGGGTTTCGGTACTAAGTAGACCTCTTGCAAAATAATTTTACGATCTAATGAAAAGTTTTGCTTTACTGGATTGAATCCCAACTCTTAACTGATTTTTACTCTTGCCTTGCTAGAAACAGGAGCAAATACTAGAAACTTATATTGGTTGTTACACAATCAGTAAATCATGAAAAATCAATCTTATCTAAAGAGAGACTTCTCATCAATTTCAACGTAGATTTGGTGTCTAAATTCAAACCTTAAAAGTAATGGTTAAAGCCTGGGAAGAATTCCGGTCAGAGAATCATAAAGACAGAAGAGGGCGTGGGACTATCCTAACTCTTGAAGAACAGGTCTTAGTTGCATTGGAATATTGGCGAGAATATCGAACATATTTTCATATTGCGACAAATTGGGGAGTATCTGAATCAACTATTTGCCGAATTGTAATTGAGATCGAATCAACTTTAATGAAAACGGGAAAATTCCGTCTTCCTGGGAAAAAAGTCGCTTACAAGGTTGCATCAGGTGCATCTAACTTTTTCCGGCTGACAAAGTAGCTGTATCGAGTTGACGGGGTGTTTACTTATTATGAATATACATGACACAGCGAAATAAACCTTTACAAATACCACCAGCACAGAAGTTTATAGAGGCTGAGGCTTGCTGGAATCTCGAACAGTTATATGCAGACTTGACAGCGGCCAAGCAAGAATATGTTACCAGTAGAAAGCAGCAACTCACCCCTTTAGAAAAAACGTACCTGCGAGGATTGCTTTGCAATTATAGTCCGCCGGAAATCGCCGTCGCACTCCATCGCGAATGCGCCGGTATTAGAGTAGACTTATCGAGAGGGCTGTCTCGCTATATAGAAGTTTTAACGCTGCAACAACCCAAAGACTGGAAAGAAATCCCCACTATCCTAGAAATATTTGGTTATAAACAAAAGGGGAATGTAGAAACGTTGCATTCTACATTGATAAATTATATCCAAACTCCCGAAACTTCTATTGAAAATCAAACTGAATCGGGGATGTTGGCTGATATGTCTATTTTCTACGGGCGCACAACAGAACTTGCTAACTTAGAGCAATGGATTTTACAAGAAAACTGTCGCTTAGTTGCTATATTGGGTATGGATGGCATGGGCAAAACTGCTTTAGCATCTAAGCTAACAGATATGATAAAATACTCGTTTGATAGATTGATTTGGCTAAACCTCACTCATGCACCTCTGTTGGCAGATACTCTCGTAACTTTAATCGAATTTTTATCAGATAAACCGCTAAACGATTTAGATAAGTTGCGGTTAATTAGTCAGGATAAAAAAGTTTTTCTTCAAGCTGCGATCGCTCTCGGAGAGCGATCGCAACTTGAATTTTATCTAGAAAACCTAATCGCTTCGACAACTGCAATAGAACAGACAATCATCGCTGATGGTATCCAGCGGCTGATTCAGTGTTTAAAAAAGCGTAAATGTTTGATAATTTTAGATGAGTGGGAAGCTGTTTTCAGCACCGATCAGTTAACAGGAAATTATCGGGAAGGATATCAAGTGTATGGGGAATTGCTGAAACAAGTAGCAAAATCGCAGCATCAAAGTTGCTTGCTGTTGACTAGCTGTGAAAAACCTAAAGAAATTGCAGCGTTAGAAGGTGATAATCAATCTGTACGGTCATTTAAATTGGGTGGTTTGGGAGAGGCGGCTGTGGAAATCCTTAAAAACAAGGGTTTGTCTGAAGAAGGTGAATACTCAGAACTAATAGAGGCCTACAGTGGCAATCCTTTGGCGTTAAAAATAGTAACAACAACTATTAAGGATATGTTTGGCGGCAGCATTGCTAACTTTTTAAGAAATGGGCTGTTTCTGGGAGATTATAGCGATACGTTATCTCGGCAGTTTAATCGCTTATCATCCTTAGAAATCCAGCTATTACACTGCATGGCGAAAGAAGTCAAGCCTGTTGAGATTGAAAAATTGTGCTTAGATATTCAGCAAGATCGGAACTCAGATTTTTTTAAGACGTTGGAATCGCTTTTCAGGCGATCGCTAATTGAAACAGTCCCAGCAGAAACTGAAACTCTGTTCGCGCTTCAACCTGCGGTAAAGAAATATCTGATGTCTGCGGCAAGATTGCCTAGGCTATAAATAATCTACCGAGGTGCTATTTCCAATCGGTTTCGGCTTGGGATAGCACGTAAGCTGAAACATCGATAATTTGTTGTTCCGACAAACGATCTTTGTAAGCGGGCATAATACCTTTGCCGTTGGTTACTAAATTTGAAATATTGGCAATCGAGTCCATCTTATATTTTTTTAATGCTTTTTGTTTCAAGTTTTTGCCGCGCCTGATAATGTTGCTGCCGTTGATGTGACAACCTGCACAGTTGGCGCTGAAGACTTCGGCTGCGGTTGCGGGATTTGTAGCTGTATCTGCGATCGCACTTTGGGAATTAGTGGCGATTTCTACAAATGCCAGTGTCAGTATTAATAGAAATGCGGTGAGAAATTTTTTTAAGTTATTTAGGGAAATCATTTATTTGCAGGTTGAAAAATAGTGCTAGATTTGATGATAGCACTAAATACATAGCCGGAACAGGCAAGATGCCTGTTCTACAAAGAGTGAATTTTTTTTCTACTTGTGAGGTGGGCTTCTAGCCCGCACTAAATACATAGCCGGAACAGGCAAGATGCCTGTTCCACAAAGAGTGAATTTTTTTTCTACTTGTGAGGTGGGCTTCTAGCCTGCCCCTGAATGCTTGATATTCATTCTTCCCAATCGAATGTGCGGGAAACTGCTTTTTTCCAAAAGCGGTATTTTTGCTCGCGAAGTGCGATCGACATTTTCGGTTCCCAAGTACAATCTACCGCCCAATTGTCCCGCAATTCGGCTAGCTGACTCCAAAAACCTACCGCCAAACCGGCCGCATAAGCCGCACCGAGTGCAGTAGTTTCTGCTACCACAGGCCGCACCACTGGCACTCCCAAAACATCGCTCTGAAACTGCATCAGCGTGTGATTTCCCACCATACCTCCGTCTACTTTTAAAGACAAAAGCGGTACAGCAGAATCCTGATTCATCGCGTCCAATATTTCTCGCGTTTGCCACGCTGTCGCTTCCAATACTGCGCGGGCAATATGTGCCTTAGTCACGTACCGAGTTAAACCTGCAATTACTCCCCGGGCGCTGTCTTTCCAATAAGGTGCGTAAAGTCCAGAAAAAGCCGGGACAACGTAAACTCCACCGCTATCTTCGACTGTATTTGCTAATGTTTCTACTTCCGCAGATGTGTTGATGATACCCAAATTGTCCCGCAGCCACTGCACTAAAGCTCCGGCGATCGCAATACTGCCTTCCAAAGCATACACAGCGGGCGATTCCCCCATCTTGTAGGCGACTGTTGTCAGCAATCCTTGCTTTGAACGGACGATCGTCTCACCGGTATTCAGCAGCATAAAACAGCCCGTACCGTAAGTATTTTTCGCCTCCCCCGGACTGAAACAAGTTTGCCCCACGAGAGCGGCCTGCTGATCGCCCAAAGCAGCAGCAATCGGAACACCTGCAAGCAATCCTTTTGCAGTTCCAAAAACTTGACTCGAAGGGCGGATTTCTGGCAGCATCTGGCGGGGAATTGCCATTATTTCCAAAGTTTCAGCATCCCAATCGAGGGTTTGCAAATCCATCAGCATCGTGCGGCTGGCGTTGGTAACATCGGTAATGTGTGCCCCGCCAGTCAGATGCCAAATCAGAAAAGTATCGACATTGCCAAAAATCGCATCCCCTTGATTTGCAGCTTCCCGCAGTCCTGAAATATTGTCCAACATCCACTTAATTTTCGGTCCGCTGAAATAAGTAGCCAGCGGCAAACCGCATCTTTTTTGAAATCGATTTTTGCCCTCAACTTCAGCTAATTTTTCGCAAATTTGGTGAGTGCGGGTATCTTGCCAAACAATCGCATTACCGTAAGGTTTCCCAGTGTTTTTGTCCCAAACAATTGCAGTTTCTCGTTGGTTGGTAATACCTAGAGCAGCAATATCTTTGGGATCGATATTGCCGATTTCGAGGGCATTTTTAATCACGCCTTGGGTTCGCTGCCAAATTTCCTCGGGATTGTGTTCCACCCATCCCGGTTGCGGATAGATTTGCTGGTGTTCTTGTTGGTTGCTGCAAATTATCTGTCCCAGGCGATCGAATACGATAAATCGGGTGCTGCTGGTTCCTTGGTCGATCGCTGCTACGTATCTTTTTGACAAGTGTTTCAAACCTTTTGAGTAATGATCGTGGAGCAACCGCAGATGTCAGGCAGATTAACGGAGATAAACGCAGATGATTTTAAGATAGAAAGGTGAGTGAGTGCAATCTTGTCTGTGCAACGCCTCGCCTCAAAAATAGCCGTATTCGTCGCGATGTCAGCTTCCGACAATCTCGCCCTCGATTTCACCGAATTCGATTTTAGTTCCCAAGGCTAAAGTTAGGGTGCTTTCAGGTTCAATCATTTTTATGTCGCCTTGAATGTCTGTGGCCCACCAAGCCCGATCGCACAAATTGGTCAATCCTAACGAAAGCTCGTTTCGCGATCGAGAAGTGACTATAGCTACAAGACCGTTAGATGCTGCGGCTGTTAAACTCGGTATGTCAGAGGTGAATAATTGAGTTCCCGCACTCAGAGAAATGACTCGACTGCCTAATTTCAGGAATAATTGACCGCTGGTAAAAGAATCTGCTGGGGATTTTTGTGATATAATACTAGGCGGAACCTGAGTAGAAGTTGCAGCGGGCAAGTCAGAGTTTCCGACGGTAATTGTACAGTTGCCGATTCTCTTTTGGTCGCCCGATCGCAAATAACTCACCGCCCCGCTATCAACATTCTCGCAAACAATTTGACCTGCTTCCAATTGAAACCGCATGGCCAAGGGCGAAACATTAGGAATGCAGATAATAGACAAATTTTCATCGCTGCCAAAAGTTATCGGTTCCGAACCCAGAGTGAGAGTGCGATTTGCTCCAGTATCGTAACTAATTACCAGCCAAGCTTTGTTGAACAAAGTTTCAGCTACAACCAACATAATTCCAATCCAAAAACCGATCGCAGCACAACCAGCTAAACGGCCCGCCGTACCGGATAAATTGTAAGCAAACAGAATAAACAAACAGCCTCCCAAGACACCCCCAACACCGCCGCCTCCGGTGCCGCGAAGCGCTCCCAAATTAGGAATCCGCTGTGCAAGTCCAAGTCCTAACAAACTGCCAGCTATTCCCCAGCAAATTACTCGCAATAATTCGTTGTTTCCATCGCCAATTCCGCTATAAATGCCTTCGGCGATCGCCCCAGAAATGGCTCCTGCAATTAAACCAAACAATCCGCCATTTTTTAAAGCTTGGTTAATTTGAGGCTTGCCTTTGATATAGTAATAATAGCCGAACATAATCGCAGTAGCAATGCCACCGCCTACCAATCCAAACCAGCGAGCTGTGGAAAATACACTGTCAAAAAAAGATTCCGAACCAGTGAGTCCCTGCATGAAAGGTTCGGTGATGAGATTGCCGGCGAAGCCCCCGACAGCACCGCTAATCCCAAACTGCAAAGCTTTTTTAAGGGCTGATAGATTTCTTTTCACGGCACACCAGGTTAAAAGTGAGAGTCGATCGATTTTAGATTTTGGATTTTAGATTTTAGATTTATTCCACAGATGAGTCTGGGAGCTTAAACTTTGGTCTAAAATTTTGGGTTGCTGGCGACGAGTGTCGGCCAGCAAGTATCCGTTTTTGGACGAGAGCCAAATTTAGCTACAAGCTCGAAAGTCCTGATTTCCGATCGCACATCTCCCCCCTGTCTCCCCGCTGTCTCCCCCTATCTCCCGCTTCCCTCCCTCTCAGGGAAAAGTCTTTGAGCTTCGCGCCCTCGCCCGCCACAAATCCCTCTCAGGGTTCGATCGCCTGCAACCCTTGCTGCGAGGTAATTATAGCGACTTTTTTATCTGTTAAATTTTCACATAGAAGACCCAAGCGAGGGCCCAAATATGAAAAGGAATATTACAAACTATTACAGTAACACTCAGAATGTGAACATAATGCCTCAAAATACTTGCGAGAGGTAGTTGTGTCAGAGGAGCAATAATATCCTTACTAACTGCCCGACAGTCACTCGATCGCCACTAAGTGGCCTGCTGCAATCTCGATCGTAGATTAAAGATCGCATCAGTCATTTGTGGTATTGTAAGCGACAGGCTTAGTGCGAGCACTCACAACCGCACCGGCGTGAAGAACCAGCGCCGTCAAGCACCGAAGGCAGTCACCCGCCAACAACTTCAACAGTTGCTGGCTGTGGAGAGTCCGCCCTTCCCCGTCAAAGCTCCTGCCTGAGCATGAAAGGTAAGGGATGCAAGCGCCCGCCGTCGCTAGCTCAGCGCAGAGCAGTTCGCAATAGCAAAATATCCAGCGGGTACACACAAGATGAGTATCGTCACCAAATCAATCGTCAACGCAGACGCCGAAGCTCGCTACTTGAGCCCAGGTGAATTAGATCGGATCAAGAGCTTCGTCACCTCTGGTGAACGCCGCGTCCGCATCGCCCAAATTTTGAGCGAATCCCGCGAACGTATCGTCAAGACAGCAGGCGACCAACTTTTCCAAAAGCGCCCTGATGTTGTTTCTCCCGGCGGCAACGCTTACGGCGAAGAAATGACCGCAACTTGCTTGCGCGACTTAGATTACTACCTGCGTTTGATCACCTACGGAATCGTAGCTGGCGACATTACTCCGATCGAAGAAATCGGTATTGTCGGCGTCCGCGAAATGTACAGATCTCTCGGCACCCCGATTGAAGCCGTCGCCGAAGGCGTTCGCGCTATGAAAAATGCAGCAGGTGCGCTGCTGTCTGGAGAAGACGCTTCCGAAGCTTCCTCTTACTTCGACTACGTTATCGGTGCGATGCAGTAAGGAATTTCGATTTTAGATTATAGATTTTAGATTGAATAATTGGGGGTTGCTGGTAACAAGCTAAAAGCTTTTGCAGATAACCGACCACTTGAAAATCTCAAATCCCAAATCCCAAGTCCCAAATTCTAGCTCCAAAATTGGACTGACTCAGCCACTTTCAAGGAAACAAGACAACCATGCAAGACGCAATTACCGCCGTTATCAATTCCTCTGACGTTCAAGGTAAGTACCTCGACATCAGCGCTCTAGACAAACTCAAGAACTACTTTGCTTCTGGCGAACTGCGCGTCCGCGCCGCTACCGCCATCAGCGCCAATGCAGCCACAATCGTCAAAGAAGCAGTTGCTAAGTCTCTGTTGTACTCTGACGTAACTCGTCCTGGCGGCAATATGTACACCACCCGTCGCTATGCAGCTTGCATCCGCGACTTGGACTACTACCTCCGCTACGCCACCTACGCCATGCTAGCTGGCGACCCTTCCATCCTCGACGAGCGCGTGCTCAACGGTTTGAAAGAAACCTACAACTCCTTGGGCGTGCCCATCGGTTCTACCGTACAAGCAATCCAAGCAATGAAAGAAGTCACCGCCGGTTTGGTCGGTTCTGACGCTGGTAAAGAAATGGGCGTCTATTTCGACTACATCTCCTCTGGCTTGAGCTAAGACTCAGGAAAAAGGAATAAGGAAAAAGGAAGTTCGGCAACGGATTCTGTAACGGATTCTGTAACGGATGTAACGGATGTAACAGATTTCAGTCCGATGAAAGTCGGAAGAAGAAAGTTCGGCAACGGATTCTGTAACGGATGTAACGGATGTAACGGATGTAACAGATTTCAGTCCGATGAAAGTCGGAAGAAGGAAGAAGATTTATTTCTTGCCTCTTTTAACTTTTAACTTTGGACTTGTTACCTTTGGCTTTGAAAAGAGGTCAGGGAAGTTGAGAGTGATTGCTAGACCGTCAAAGGCTGGTCGAGAAAGCCCGACGAGTTTTAACGAGCTAGTTTTGACTCCTAACTCCCTGCCTTCAATCTTTAAAAAATCCATCTAATAATCTGTAAACCTACTCAGGAGTTTGTTTCCCATGAGAATGTTTAAGGTGACTGCTTGCGTCCCCAGCCAAACACGCATCCGCACTCAGCGCGAATTGCAAAATACCTATTTTACTAAGCTGGTTCCCTACGACAATTGGTTCCGGGAACAGCAAAGAATTATGAAAATGGGCGGCAGAATTATTAAAGTGCAACTGGCTACGGGTAAGCCCGGAGCTAATACAGGTCTACTTTAACATCCGAAGCTGGATTAGTAGAGGGGTAAGAGGTCGAAGGCGACCTCTTTTTTGTTGTTATAGCAGAAGGAAGAAGGAAGAATGTCCAGCGTTGTTAATCTAATCATTGACAAATACAGCGTATTCCAGGTTTGTGAAGTGTAGGGACACCGCGAGTGCCTAAGTCCCTACGGGGGAAGCTCACGATAGGCGGGTGTACTTCATAAATGTGGAATCTGCTGTATTTCAATAAGCCGAAAGTATAACTGCGATAATCGCTAACAAAACAGCAAGCATTTGTGGTAATGTAATAGCCTCTTTCAAGAATAAAGACGATAATAATATAGTAATCAGCGGATAGATAGACGTAACACTCACTACATTGGCAACTTCACCTTTGCCAAGGGCAATAAAAAATACTAATGACGCCACAGTGCCGCAAACGCCAACTAATACGGCAAACAAAATTCCCCTCACATCTCCCTCAAAACTAAAACTCTTAGTTTGGACAAGGATAAATAAAGTCATTAAAATAGCGCCAATTGCTTCATAAAGAAAAGCAGTTTGGTAGTCAATATATTTAGTCGCTAAATTGCCAAAAAATCCCCACAAACCATATAATAGCGAACAAATTAATGCGTAAATTAACCAATCTGGTATTTTAGCCATGTTTGTTAGAGTTTATTGAGATCATTTTTAAATCCTATGACTAATGACATTCGACGCTTCATTCCATTTTTTGACCCCAGCGCGTCTCAATGGGCCGCTGAGGCCCGCTGGCTGAGGTGGCTGACTTTTCTATGGCTGTTTGTAGGACTGACAGCATTGTTTTCGGCTTCCTATCCGATCGCAAATTCAGAATTTGGAGACGGCCTTTATTATTTTAAACGGCAGCTAATCGCAGTGGCGATCGGGCTGGCCGGTTTTAACTTGATGGTATACTCCCCCCTGCGCTACCTGCTGAAAACATCTCAGTTAGGAGTCCTCTTGCTGCTGGGATTGCTGTGGTTGACCTTAATTCCGGGAGTGGGAACCACCGTCAACGGGGCGACTCGCTGGATATCTCTGGGCCCGGTTCCGATTATTCAACCTTCTGAGTTGATCAAGCCGTTTTTTGTTCTCCAAAGCGCCCGCATTTTCGGCAACTGGCCCCGGTTGACAAATAAAGTTCGCTTTACTTGGCTGTTAATTTTCGGCGCAATGCTGTTGGGAATTTTGTTGCAGCCAAATTTAAGCACCACGGCTTTGTGCGGCATGACTTTGTGGTTGGTGGCTTTGGCGGCGGGCTTGCCTTACTTGCAGTTGGGCGCAACGGCGATCGGCGGAATGCTGTTGGCGGTTTTAAGTATTAGTTTTCGGGAATATCAGCGCCGCCGGATTATGTCTTTTCTGAATCCTTGGGCCGATCCGATGCAGGATGGCTATCAGTTGATTCAAAGTCTGCTGGCTGTGGGTTCTGGGGGCATTTGGGGTGTTGGTTTGGGGATGTCGCAGCAAAAGTTATTTTATTTGCCGATTCAGTACAGCGATTTTATTTTTGCTGTGTTTGCTGAGGAGTTTGGTTTGGTGGGAGGTTTCGCGCTGTTGCTGATGTTGGCGGCTTACGGTACGGTGGCTTTGAGGGTGGCGACGCGGGCCCGGAATATTGAGTCTCAGTTGGTGGCGATTGGGGTGATGGTGGTGATGGTGGGACAGTCGCTGCTGAATATTGGGGTGGCGACGGGGGTTTTGCCGACTACGGGTTTGCCGCTGCCGTTTTTTAGTTACGGCGGTTCTTCGATGGTGGCGAGTTTGCTGTTGTCGGGGTTGCTGATTCGGGTGGCTAGGGAGAGTTCTGAGGCTGAGGTGGTTTCTTTGGATGGCCTCCGACAGATGCCCGGAAAGCAGAAGTTACGATCGACCAACGGCACTTCACAAACCGAGTAATTTGTCAAGAAGACAGGGCGGTTGAAACCGCGTCTACACAGACAAAACCCGCCTCCGCGGGTTGAAGACGGGGATGTGAAAATTACCTTATTTTCTTCATTTCTTCAGTCCGCGGAGGCGGACTTTGTTTGTATAGACGCGGTTTCAACCGCCGTCCGATCTATTTCCGCTTTAATATTCTACCAATTTTCAAAAGTATTGCTACACAACAAATGTTATGTTTTTTTCTTCAAATATTGTCGATTGGTGCGTCGCTATGAGATTTTCTATCTTTTTTTGGGGATGGTTGATGGCGACACACCCTACAAATACTACAAATACTGTTGCCTGAATTTTGAAAATTAATATTAGACAGGGTTATGTAGATGCAAATTCCTGTCGCTTGCTACACTGCTTGAGGGTTGCAGCCAAATAAATCGGATGCGGACGCAAAAACATCTTTGTTAAGAATTAAATGCCGATCGCCATCTCGACTGATTAACCCTTGCTGCTGCAATTTTCCCAGCATTCGCGTTACCGTTACCCGAGTCGTGCAAATAGCGTTAGCAATATCTTGATGTGTCAAGCGGATGTTCAAACGAGTCCCCTCAACCACAGGCTGACCGAAATCTTGTTGCAATAATAACAGTAGCTGATACAAACGGTCTTCTACTCGGCGCTGTCCGGCGATCGCCAAAATTGCTTCCATTTGCCGCAGCCGCCTTACCATTTGAGGTAGCAACTCGTGACCCAATTGAGGAGAAGCTTCGATTTCCACCATAGAATACCACATCAAATAAACATCTGATGTCGCCGTAGCTCGGTAAGTCCGCAAGCTTGTCAACCACAAACCGAAGCACATCGAAGGCCCCACCCAACCCAAAAGTCCTTCTTCCCCGTTTGGATAAAGCGTACTCAGTTGTGCTAGACCTTGACAGACTCGCCAAAGGCCTTGCGACATCAAAGGAATGGTTTCGCCCTTGGCATAAAAATGCAAGTTTCGAGTTGCTCCCGTGTTATGCTGGACTTCCGCTAAAAGTGCTTTGGATGTTGGTGGCATATCCGTTATTTCCAGCTAAAAAACATTAGTGTCAGACCTACGCATCTGACTTTAGCTTACCAAGGTAAAGGTTTGGTAATCGTCAGGTTAGCGGCAAGATAAGCTTTAGTCATTAGTCATCAGTCATTAGTCATTAGTCATTAGTTGTTAGTCATTAGTCATCAGTCATTAGTCATCAGTCATTAGTCATTAGTCATCAGTCATTAGTCATCAGTCATTAGTCATCAGTCATTAGTCATCAGTCATTAATCATTAGTTTAGGACTTATGCACGGGTAGCCAGAAACCAGGTTTTTTAGCTTAAATACACGGGCTTAAAATCCTCAATTTCGGTTGAAAAACCAGGTTTATTTGTGGGGGAGTGCGTCCAGGACTATAGTTGTGAGTTGTTATAACATGGCTGAGGATAAGCTGCCTTTGGAAAAATAAATGCACTCGTTATTCTGGGTTTTTCAAATAAATATTTATGTTCAAAAATCAATCAGACTATTTGTTAATAAATAGTCGGTTAATCAAGGTTTTATAGAAAAAATAGGGGAGTTGTGAAGTTCGATCGCACTCCCAGACCCGCCCAGTCAACTGCTGCTATCTGCTGCCACAACCTTCAAGAACTTCTAAAATAGTTCAAGAAGGTATCAAAAGAAAAAAGTAAGGTTTTTCATGGCCGATCAATTAATTCGCGCTACAGCCGCAGAGGGCGGAATTCGCGCTGTAGGCGTCATTACCACCCGCCTCACCGAAGAAGCAAGACGGCGGCACAAGCTCTCCTACGTGGCTACAGCCGCTCTGGGCCGCACGATGTCGGCGGGGCTGTTACTCGCCTCCAGCATGAAACGCCCCGAATCGAGAGTCAACATTCGCATCAAAGGAGATGGGCCGCTGGGCGGACTTCTAATTGATGCGGGACTGGATGGAACGGTTCGAGGTTATGTGGACAATCCCGGAGTGGAACTGCCGCCCAATGCGATCGGCAAACTCGATGTCGGCGGGGCAATAGGCAACGGTTATTTGTACGTGGTGCGGGACGTTGGATACGGTTTCCCTTACTCAAGTACGGTAGAATTGGTTTCCGGCGAAATTGGCGACGATCTGACTCACTATTTGGCAACCTCGGAGCAGACGCCTTCGGCTTTGGTTTTGGGGGTATTTGTGGGGGCTGGGGGGGTGCAAGCGTCTGGGGGCGTGCTGTTGCAGGTTCTGCCGAAGGCGGCAACGGACGAAAAATTAGTGCAAACTCTAGAATCTAGAGTTGCTGCACTGTCGGGCTTTACGCCGCTGCTGCGATCGGGCAAAACGCTGCACGAGATTCTGGAAGAGTTATTGGGAGATATGGGGCCCGAAATTTTCCCGGAAACTCAGATGGTGCGCTTTCACTGCGGCTGTTCGTTCGATCGAGTTTTGGGAGCTCTGAAAATGTTGGGCGAAGCCGAACTCCAAGACATGATTGAAAAAGATGGCGGGGCTGAGGCTACGTGCCATTTCTGCAACGAGGTTTACAAAGCTAACACCGATCAGCTTGCGGAACTAATTGGCGATTTGCGCTCGAACTCCGGTTCTTGAGACGATAATGTGTAATTGGCTCTATTGAGTGCGAGTTAGGGATGAGGGCCTTGACCAATTGCCAATTACGCATTATCAATTACCTAATTGCGAAATTTTGATTTTGGCGGCGCAGGCGATCGGCTCTTGCAGTCTTGGGCCGGCGGGAGTATGTAAAAGTGATGAATACATTTTATAGAGCAGTTGATAGTATCGCTCTCCGTTTTGAAATACTTAAGACTCGCTGGTTGTTGTTGGTGGTGAGCATGATATGAGTCAAGATCGCAAAACATCAGGCCCTTGGTCTGCATCAGAATCATTGGAGTCAACAAAGGATACTTCATCGCTGGTGCCACTTCCAGCAAGGAAAAACCGGGCTGAGCGACTTAAAGAGCTCCGAGAGCTGGTTACTTTGGGAAAACTGCCGGGAGGGCATCTGGAACTACCGCCGAATTTGTCTGGGGAAAACTCGCAGCCGCCGGAACACAATCCGTTGTGGCGGAGCTGGTCGAATAAGTGGCAGTTTTGGCTGGCGGTGAGTTTGATGCTGTCTGTGGGTATGGGGTTTGTGGCAATTGCGTCTTTGCTCAACCTGACCTCGCAGTCGAACTGCTCAAAGATTTTTTGGCCGACGGCTTCTGCTAACGATCGCTTTTTTTGCGCTCAAGAAGCAGCTAGCAAGCGGACGGTGGATGATTTGCTTTTGGCGATCGAATTAGTGAATGCTTTGCCGCCAGACCACCCGCTGCGACCGAGAATTAACGGTCAAATCGATCGGTGGTCGGAGGATATTCTCAGGTTGGGAAATGCTAGCTTCCAAGAAGGGAAGCTGGAGGAGGCGATTGCGATAGCTCGCAAGGTTCCTCAAAACGTTCCCGCTTACCCGACGGTGGAAAAGCAGATTGAAAAGTGGCAGTCGATATGGAGCGATTCAGAGAAAATTTACCGCACGGCCGAAGACCACTTGCGTCAGGAAGAGTGGGCGCTGGCTTTCCGCGAAGCTACTCTGCTGTTGGATTCGGGAAATACTTTCTGGGAATCGGCTAAGTACGAGGAATTGACTGAGGCAATTCAGGCGACTCGGGCTGAGGGCAATAAGTTGGTAAAAGCCCGGAATAAAGCCTCGGAGGGAGGGTTCGACAATCTGGTGACGGGGATTAAGCTGGCTGAGGGAATTGGTCAAAACAGTTATTTGTATCAAGCTGCTAATAAGCTGATCGCGGAATTTAGCAAGAAAATGATGGATATCGCCCAAAAACGCTTGCAAGCAGGCGATTGGCAGCAGGCGACCGCAATGGCTAACAAGATTCCAGAGTCGGCAAATTTAAAGGAACAAGTTCAGGATTTTAACGAGTTGGCTAATGCTACTTCTCAGGCTTTGACTGGCTCTGTTGATGGTTTGTCTAAGGCGATCGAGTCCGCTCAAAAGTTGAAGTCGGGCCGCCCTTTGTACCAACAAGCTCAAGATTTAGTCGGCCGCTGGCAGCAAGAAATCGCTGATGTGAAAGTTTTGGATTTGGCAAGCAGGCTGGCGGCGCCGGGAGGGGTAAATAATTTGAGGGCTGCGATCGCGCAATTGCAAACAGTCCCGGAATCAAATCCCCGCTCTGAGCAAGCTCTCCGTCAAATTAGCCGCTTGAGCCGTCAAATCGAGCTGCTGGAAGACAGTCCGTATTTGCAAAGAGCGAACGATTTGGCGAGGACGGGCGATCCGAATTCTCTGGAGGCCGCCGTTGCTCAAGCTTCTCGGATCGGTAGAGGTAGGGCGCTTTACGTGGAAGCTCAGGGCAAAATTCAAGCTTGGATCGAGAGGAGACAGCGGCTTGTTGACCAGCCGTTTTTGGACAGAGCTCAGCAGCTAGCGGCGGCCGGCAATTTGGCGGGGGCAATTGAGATGGCCCGCCGGATTCGATCGGGACGGGTGCTTTACGAGCAAGCTCGATCGAACATTCGGACTTGGGAGGCTCAATTTCAGGGCGAGCAAGGTTTGCAGAGCGCCCGTCAGGTCGCCCGATCGGGTACTGCTGACGCTTTGCAAACGGCAATTTCCCTGGCAAGTCAGGTGCCGCAGTCGAGTTCGCTCCGGTGGCAGGCGAGTGAGGCGATTGATGAGTGGAGCCAGCGGATTTTGGCGCTTGGTGTGGAACAGTCGTCGTCGGATCTGGCTGGGGCGATCGCGACTTTGAAGAAAATTCCTTCGGGCACTCGGGCTTTTGAGCAAGCTCGATCGCAAATCAAAGTTTGGGAGGAGTCGCTGAATCCTCCCGATGCTGAATCTCCCCCTCCAGAACCCCCGGAAACTGAGCCTCCGACTAGCTCTGGCAGTCGCTAGGTTAACTCGCTTGCCCGACTTTGGGCGGGGGGTTTAAACCCCCGTCTCAAAGCTTGCATTCGGTTAAAACCGACTGAGCATTAGACCTCTTGCAAAAATCCTTTTAATCAAATTCTGGAACGGGCTCTGGGGCCCATTCCACAAGAAAAAAAATTTTGTGGGATGGGCCCCAGAGCCCGTCCTAGTTATTTTTGCAAGAGGTCTATTCATCAATTGCCACCGGATTTGACAAGATATCCTTAATGGTTAATCGCCAACATTTAAAAATTGGTAAATAAATTCTTTGTATTCCTCTTTCATTGGCAGCTCTTCATCGACTTTGAGCCGCCGCCGCACTGCCACAACTTCTTTGCGTTCGATCGGGTTATAACCTGGTTTATCGTATTTTTCCCAATACAATCCCGTTCCCCGGCGCTGCCAAGCCGGCAGTTCGTTAAAATTAATTCCGTTTTGAAACAGCAATTCGTTTTTGAAAGCCACCGATTGTTTGTCTAATATAACTGCTGCATTTTCACCCGTTTCGCCATTTTTTCGCAGCATCCAATAACTCCAGCCATTCAAAGCGCACCGCGCTGCATCTGCTTGGCGCCATAGAAAATAATCTACTACTTGCGATTTGTTGGCTGCGGAACAAATGCGGCTGTCAAAAGTGACTGCTGTTTGGGCGGCGCGAGTGAAAGTTGCGCTGGCAATACTGGCAGAAATAGAGACAATTTTTTCTAAGCTGCGATCGAATAAATCCCAATCTGGAGGGAACAAAACTGATATTTCGTCGCTTTCGGTGTAAGCGTAAATGCCGTCTAGTTCTGACAGCAGCGCTTTGGCAGTTTCCACCATTAATTCGTGAAATTTTAAGTCGAAAGGCTTCTCAAAACTTGAGGAAGTAAATTTTGAAAAATTGCGACCGTCGGCGCGAATTACTGTGTGAGTTCCCGGCAATAAACGCAGGCTGTGAAAATATTCAAGCTCGCGCATTTTTTTTTCAAATATTTGATTGTCCATGAATAACTTCCTCTGCGGGCAAGGTTTTTACTTCAAAGGTAAAGTTGTCTGATAGGCGGGCAAAAAACAGCCGATCGAACCCTTCGCCGTAACTGGGCACTACCATTTTTTTTAGAGTAGCATAAATTGCTATATCTGGAACTTGAGATTTGCCCGATCGCTTTTGATTTCGAGCTAAACAGTCGCTGACTGTTGATTCCAAGTAGTAACCGATGATTTGGGCATTATAGGTGCGACCGATATCAATCAGCGGCCTGCGATCGAGAACTTCGGGATTGGTATTGTCAACAGCTACTGAATGACCTGCTTTCAGTGCATTTTCAATTAATTGAATTTGTCTGCGCGATTTATTTTTATTGTTTCGCATTAAATCTTTGCTGACCAAAACGTGCGTGGCAGCTAAATAGTCGCGGAAAAATGTGCTTTTTCCCGATGCTTGCAATCCCATTAAAATGACTAATTCCATGAGAGGCTAAACATCCGCCGCATTCAAGTGCATCATTGCCCAAGTGGTGTAAGTGCCGATCGGACTCCAAAGTATGTAAGGCAGCAATAACAGGGCCGCAGGCTGCGAAACTTGCAAGACGCTTAAAGCTAGCAGCACGCTTAAAATAGCCCCCGTTCCGCCGATAATTGTCCCGACTTTCAGGCTACGCAATTTGCACATAACGGGCGTGTAAGAAATAGTCACTATTTCTAAAAGCAGGTACAAACCCATTCTCAGCCAAGTTTCCTGAATACCCGGTTCTTTTTCCCAAACAATCACTGCTGACCAAGCTGCACAAATAAAAATTACTGTCCAAATTACGGGAATTGCTTTTTCAATTACTAGCCATCTCGGACGCTGCAAGCGGTTGAACCACTTGATGTCGCTGGGCGCGATTATGTTAGCGGCTAAAGCTACTACAAAGGCGACGCCTCCAATTACCATCCAGGATTTAATCATTTCTCTACCTTTTGTTAGATTGACGGCTGAGATTAAATATATATTTTAGGTAATTCCGACGGAAAATACATCTGCATCCAGTCTGAAATTTATAATTTACAGGTTACTTAGACTGATTGAAAACCGCAAATTTATTGCCTTGATACTCCTGGGGGCTGAACCTAATTATGTAGGGTGCGCACTGCGCACCTTACCTCTATAAGGAATGAAAAATCAATAACTTGCACAATTAAACCCCAGAAGCCTTGATCCAAGGTAAACTATTGCTCTATTAGTCACCTTATTTATTTTTCATTCCTAAGTAGCGCTTAGTCTTTCAAAAAAATCGGCAGCTAGCCGAGGCGGTGATGCTGTTCTAATTCTAAACTAGAGTCATCATCTTTTTTGGGAACCAGAAGCGTATTTTCGCTGCTCGGTTGCAACACGGCTTTAATCACTTGGAGAAAACGGTTAGGCTTTTTAGCTTGACCGTTGAGACTGCGGCGGTCTTGTACCTTTTGAGAAAGGTGCCGCATCACAGATAAATCGAGTTCATCGATGAAATGGTCTGCGATACGTTCTCCCATTAAATCAATAGCTTCAGCATACTGATCTGTCAGCGTTTCTATGGCATCGTATGCTTCGTCAGCAACTTGACTTGCTACTGTTTTATTTTGGTCGCCTGATGTCGGGGAATGGCTGCGGCGCCGGTCTAAAAGACTTTGGTACTCAGCAATGCTCATTCCCAAATTGTAAAGATGGTGGTGAGCGTGATCCATCAAATCTACTTCACTGGGATAGAAGAAACCGCGACTGCTGTTGATGGCGTGCAGTTTGGCCCAACGCCGCAGATTTGTCTCATCTTGCAGTTGGTATCGCTCCAACATTTGAGCTGTGTTCAGCTCTACTTCTGGCGTAACTTTGAAATCGCTCATCGGTAAATCCTCGCTGGTGAGTAAATAAATAAAATTGAAACTTAGAATCTGTGATTTGGGTGCAGTCTGAAAATGACGATCCTTTGACGGCATTCACGGAAGTCTTGCGGGCAGTTGCTAGGGCTCAAACGAGCGATCGTGCGATCGAGTCAGAGGATTTCAGGGTAGCTTACTTTTGGGCTTTGTCTCGATCGCATCCGGGAGCAAGCACACTGGGTTAATAATATAGCTGATTTAGTGTTTTAACAATCGTTAAAAATAGTAAAGTTTGATTTTTTGCCTTGAATTGTTAGTAAGGTTGAGCTATAATACTCTAAACAACAGTGCAATTAGTAATTTTAGTAGTTGCAAACGAGATTCTTAGTATGCCTGTATACGATTATTTTTGTCCCAAAAACAACCAGCAGTTAGAAGTTTCGCACAGCATGAACCTGGAAGTTTCGACTTGGGGCCAACTGTGCGAGTTGGCTAAGTGCGAACCCGGGGACACTCCCGCAGATGCTCCGGTACGCCGACTGCTGAGCGCTCCGAGATTGATGAAGCCGACATCCGACACCGATTATAAAAATTCGGGTTTCAGCAAGTACGTGAAGCGGGATGAAGGGGTTTATGAAAATGTCACCGCCAAGGATGGTGAAAGCCGTATTGTCAATCGAGATGGCAAGCCGATTAAAGACTGAGAACCCACAATAATCAAGTTTTCAGTTGAGTGAATTACAGATATTGGGTAGGGACACGGCAGTGCCGTGTCCTGTATTTTATCCGATTGACAACTGCTATATTATTCAGATTATATTATTCCGATTCAGATCGTGTTCGGTCGAGCGATCGCGATTTTTGTAGGAGCGGGTTCACCAACAATACCTGCCAATAATTGATAATCTTAAAAACCCGCCAGACCGGGATATTAGGGTTAATCGCGCGGACATAATATTATTAACCGAACCAATCTTTCATTTTTTGTTTGGCTTGTTCTTTAGTATCAGCATTAATGTATACTGAAACAGTAGCTATTGCCGCCAGCAATACTCCCAAATCGTCTGTAAATCCGATGCTGGCTAATATATCGGGAATGGCATCGACAGGAGATATAAAATAAGTCAAAGCTCCAACTACAACTCCTTTTGCCCAAGCAGGCACGTTTGGGTTCTGAGCCGTATAGTATAGAATCAAAGCTTTTTCAACTACTTCTCTTCCTGCGGTTAAAGCAAAGTTTTTAAGTTTAGTCCAAAAACTTTCATCTGAATAGTTAATTTTGGGGTTGCTGAGGTTTGTTGTGGTTCCTTTTGGGTCGAGCAAATCGAGAGGGATGCCATTAGTTTTAAGCTGGGAAACAGCAGAATTGAAGGATGCTGATGCCAGATTTTTATTTGGCGCGGCCTCCCGTATTTGTTTCATGTCTGCGATAAATTCCTGCATGGCTTGGATTTGCAAGTCGGAAACCGCCAGCAGTTTTTTTGCGGATTGGATCGCCTCGCTTTCTGCGGGATGCAGCGTCTTATTAGCCCCAGCAATGTTAATTAAAAAATACATGACTCCCAAACGCAGCGGTTCTTCTGACTCGCTGAGTGTTTGCAAACAGTCGCCCAGGGATGGGGGACTGGCTGTGTATGATTGGATTTGAGTCTTTGCAGAGTCAGAAAATTTGTCTAAATTGATGGTTTTAAACAACAAATCTAGTTCGTCAATATCAACTGAACCATCGGCGGCTGCGATCGCAAACAAAGAACCATAAAAAGCTAAAAGTTCGCTTTCTGAGGATGTGGCAAAAATATCTCTCTCGGACACGATGCTACTGGGATTGATAACGACCCTTTGCATTTTACCACAAAACTCAGCGCGCCATGATTTCAGAAACAGGCAATAATTTGAGAGAACATGACACAATGGAGAATTTTTTATGAAAGTTGCGATCGTCGGCTGCGGCTATGTGGGTACTGCGACAGCCCAACATTTACGCGACACATCTGATTGTACTGTGACGGCGACAACTACGACGGCGAGCCGAGTAGTTGAACTGGAGGGTGTCGCCCAGCGGGTAGCCGTGCTCGAGGGAAATGACAGAGAGGCAATGACGGCTGTATTGCAAGAACAAGATGCTGTTATGCTGTGCGTAGGTGCTCCAAATTCTCAGGCTTATCGGGAGAGTTATTTAGAGACTGCGACAACTTTAGTATCGGTTTTACAGCAGATACCGACAGTAAAGCAGGTTATTTATACGGGTACTTATTCTGTGTATGGCGATCGCCAAGGTGAATTGGTAAATGAAGAATCGCCCGTCGCACCAGCTAATCCAAACAGTGAAATTATGGCAGAAACTGAACGGGTTTTATTAGCAGCATCTAGTCCAAATCTTCACGTCTGCATTCTCCGTTTGGGAGGAATTTATGGGCCGGGGCGAGAATTAGTTAAAATCTTTGGAGGCTGGGCCGGGAGCACTCGTCCCGGTAGGGGGGAAGATGCTACTAATTGGGTGCATCGAGATGATATTGTTGGGGGGTTAACCTTTGCTTTGGAAAATCGCTTGCAGGGAATTTACAATTTAGTCGGGGATGTGTCGCTATCCAGTGGTGAATTGCTCGATCGCATTTTTGAAACTCACAATCTACCTAAAGTTTCCTGGGATGGAAGTCCTAGCGTGCGGCCTTATAATGCGAGGGTGTCGAATCTCAAGATTAAGGCGGCTGGCTATCAGTTTGTTCATCCTGAAATTAGGGAGCTTTAATAGAAGAGTGGGCGGTTGAAACCGCCGTCTTATATACATAATATTATATTTTACCCTTAACCCAAGTTCTAAAGGATTTCAGCAAAGCCATTTCCCCCATCGTAGTGCGAGTGAAAAACCCAGCCATTTCCGCTACCGATACAAAGGGAAAAGCTATACTAAAGTCGCGCTCAATGTATTCAGTCTCTACTAACTGATAAAATTTCAAAACTCGCCCGTTATACAGCCACAGTTCCGGGACTCCAAGTGCTGAATAAATGGCAAACTTATCAACTGAACTGCTGGTAATATCTATTTCAATTGCTAAGTCGGGCGGTGGGGCTGTTTCTAAATCCAGTTCTTCCCTGTCTCTGACTGCTGGTTCACTTTGGATATAATAGCAATTGTCAGGTTCTATGCCCTTTTGAACCCGTTTTCGCTTAAGAGTCATTGAGCCAGCACTTTTGATTTCAATGCCGAGTTCTTCTGCCAAAATGAAAATGAAGCGATCAAACTTAATCTTGGGATTTTCATGTTCGTATAAAGGACTCATAATTTCCAGTCTCCCTTCATCGTAAGCTATGCGATAACCTCGCTTATCGCCTATTTCTTTGAGCAGCGTTTCAAAGGTTGACCAGCTAATATTTTCTAACAGTGTTCTCTGTTCGGCTAAACTTGAAGTAGTAGCAATCATCTCAAAATCTCCTTGAGCTGAGAAAACTCTAGTTTTATTTTACCACAGGCCCAGATACTATCAAAAAGGGGGTGCTTTTTTAGCAACCGCAGATGCAGGCGGATAGACGCGGATGAACGCGGATGGATGAAAGGGCGATCTCTCTTCACAAAGCTTTACTTTTTCCTCTTGCTTCTTTATTGTTTTATCCGCGTTCATCCGTGTTCATCGGCCGACATCTGCGGTTCAAAAAAAGCCATTTCAATCACTAATTAACTTACCCCATAATCCCAGCAAAAAAGTCGATCGTCTCTTTCAACGCTTTCACAAACACATCAATCTCCTCGCGAGTATTGTAAAAATACAAACTCGCCCGCGCCGTAGATGAAACGTTCAAATAGCGGTGCAAAGCTTGCGTGCAGTGATGCCCGGAACGAATCGCGACTCCCTCCTGATCTAACATCGTAGACAAGTCTTGAGGGTGAATTTCTCCCGCAGTAAATGCCGCCAAAGCAGCCCTACCTTCGCCATTGCTGTCTGGCTGCGGCCCGTAAATTTTGATTTCGGGAATTTGCCGCAATTGTTGGAACATATAAGCGGTCAATTCTGCTTCGGCAGCGTGAATCTTATCCATGCCAATGTTACTAAGATAGTCGATTGCGGCACCGAGGGCGATCGCCTCGCCGATTGCAGGGGTGCCAGCCTCAAATTTGTGCGGCAAATCGGCATAGGTGGAATAATCTAGAAACACCTCAGCAATCATCTCGCCACCGCCGAAAAACGGAGGCATTTCTCTCAGCAAGTCCAGTTTACCGTACAGAAAACCGATGCCAGTCGGAGCGCACATTTTGTGACCGGAAGCAACCAGCCAATCGCAATCTATTGCTTGCACGTCTACTATCATGTGCGGCACGCTTTGGCAAGCATCTATTAAAACTTTTGCGCCGAAACTGTGGGCAATTTCGCAGATTTCTTTGACAGGACTAATGCAGCCTAAAGTATTAGAAACGTGAACGGTTGACACCAATTTAGTTTTATGGGAAATCAGCGTTTTAAACTGTTCCACATCAAACTCGTTCGTTTCCGTTAACTCAACAAACTTCAGCACCGCACCGGTTCTTTGAGCCATCATTTGCCAGGGAACGAGATTGCTGTGGTGTTCCATCACCGACAGAATAATTTCATCTCCGGCTTGCAGATTGCTCAAACCCCAAGAATAAGCAACCAAATTAATCGCTTCGGTGGCGTTGCGAGTGTAAACAATTTCTTGCCGCGAAGCCGCATTGATAAACGCTGCTACTTTGTCTCTAGCACCTTCGTAAGCATCAGTCGCTTTGGCGCTGAGAGTGTGAGCGCCGCGGTGCACGTTTGCATTATATTGTTCGTAGTAATCGCGCCAAGCGTTGAGCACAGCTAGGGGTTTTTGAGAAGTAGCTGCATTGTCTAGATAAATTAGCGGTTTGCCGTTGACTTTTTCATTCAAAATAGGGAAGTCGCCGCGAGCTTTTGAGGCAAGTGTTTTTTCTTGAATAAGTGTCATATTTTTTGAAGTTAATAATGATTTTTGGCGGGCTAGTTGCTGATTTTGGGCGGGCTAGAAGCCCACCCCACAAGAACATTTAATGTTTGTGGAACAGGCTTCTAGCCTGTTGCTAATTTTGGGCGGGCTAGAAGCCCACCCCACAAGAATTAATATTGATCTTTGTGCGAACAGGCTTCTAGCCTGTTGTTGATTTTTGGCGGGCTAGAAGCCCACCCCACAAGCATGAATATTGATCTTTGTGGAACAGGCTTCTAGCCTGTTGTTGATTTTTGGCGGGCTAGAAGCCCACCCCACAAGCATGAATATTGATCTTTGTGGAACAGGCTTCTAGCCTGTTGCTAATTCTGGATTGTTGTGGAACAGGCTTCTAGCCTGTTGCTAATTCTTTTATTCTTGAATAGCCACGCAGGTAGAAAGCATTTTCGCCACGCCAATAATTGGCAACTGATTGAGTATTTCTGCTGCAAAAGCATCGATTAGCAAATAGCGGCTTCTTTCTAAATCCAAACCGCGACTTTGCAAGTAGAAAAGTTCATCGTCTTCTAATTGACTGACAGTTGCACCGTGGGAACATTTAACGTTGTCGGCGACAATTTCTAACTGCGGTTTAGTGTCTACGCGAGCTCTCGGCGACAGCAACAAATTCCGGCTCAATTGTCCGGCATCTGTCAATTGTGCGGCTTTGCGAACGAAAACTTTGCCGTTAAATACAGCGCGAGCTTTGTTGCCGATAATGCACTTGTGCAATTGGCGGCTTGTACCGTGGGGGTGATTAAAATCGATTAAACTGTGAGTGTCAGATAACTGTTCGCCAAAGGCTACGGTTAAACCATTTAGAGTTGTTTCAGTGGCTTCGCCGCGCTGAAATACTTCTAAATTGTGCCGCGATATTTTGCCTCCCAAGCTGATAGCATGACAAGTATAACGGCTATTGCGGGATTGCTCGATCGCACTTTTGCCGATATGAACAACCTCTCCACCTTCCCGCTGAAGCCGAACGTGATTCACAGTGGCGTTTTCGCCGACAACAACATCCGTTACAGCATTCGTAAATGCAGCGACATTACCGATAGTTGCGTAATCCTCAACCAGCGTGACATTGCTTCCAGGCTCAGCTATGACCAAGCAGTGCGGCTGACACATCGTGGGAGATGCACCTGGCGCTGTCAGGAACAGCAAGTGAATCGGAAGGTCGATCGACATATTGGCCGGCACGAACACCACCGCAGAATCCGCTAAACCCGCCATATTCAGCGCGGTAAACACCTCTGTTTGCTGTTTGTGCTTGCTCAAAACATCGGTGATGCGCGATCGATATTTTTCGGGTACATTAGATAGATTACCTGCGTAAAAGTCGAGTGGCAAATTCGGAAAAACCGCCGACTCCACCGTTGACAAATCCGGCGCATAAAAACCGTTGACAAATACCAATCTTAATGGTAAATCATCCCGATTTTTCACAGGCATAATAATATCAGCCAGCTTAACCGTTGACTGATTGCTCTGGGGTATATGAAAAGGAATTTGCAACACCGGCGACAAATCAGTAAAGCGCCATTCCTCATCCCGCACCGTCGGAAAACTCGAAGCAAGCACGTATTCAGTCGCAGCATCCCGCAAATCCTGCAAACCGTAAGCCGAAGTTTTGCTATTAGCAACTTCTAACTTACCGCACTGATTCACCAAATCAGCCAAAAACATTTCCCTAGTAGCAACTTGCGTATTCATCATCGCGCGCCCACTCCTGCTGCTTCCTCTTCCACAACCCAATCATAACCGCGCTCTTCCAATTCCAGCGCCAACTCTTTCGGGCCAGTCAAGATAATTCTGCCCGCTTCCATGACATGAATAAAATCAGGAATAATGTAATTCAGCAACCGCTGATAGTGAGTAATCACCAACATCGAATTTTCAGCATTTGACAACTGATTCACACCGCCGGCGACAATCTTGAGAGCATCGATATCCAAACCAGAATCAGTCTCATCCAAAATAGCTAACTTCGGTTCCAACAGCGCCATTTGCAAAATTTCATTCCGCTTTTTCTCGCCGCCGGAAAAACCCTCATTCACGCTGCGGCCTAAAAAAGAATCATTCATCTTGACAATATCCAGCTTGTCCTCGATTAAATCTTGGAAATCAAAAGCATCCAATTCTTCCAAGCCGCGATGTTTGCGGTGAGAATTGTAAGCCACGCGCAAGAAATCCAGATTGCTAACGCCGGGAATTTCTAAAGGATATTGGAAAGCTAGGAACACGCCAGCCAGAGAGCGTTCTTCCGGCGCTAATTCCAGCAAATTTTGACCCAGAAAAGTAACTTCTCCGCCCGTTACCGTATAAGCAGGATGGCCAGCTAATATCTTGGATAAAGTGCTTTTTCCCGAACCGTTTGGGCCCATAATCGCGTGAATTTCACCCGATTTAATTTCCAGATTCAAACCCTTCAGGATTTGGGTATCTTCCACATTCGCAGTTAAATCGCGGACGGATAGCACCACTTGACTATTTTCAACAATCATCTCTTTTTTTCCTAACTCCTCTGATTTTTTGGTCTGGTTGCGATTTAACTTTTGCCTAACTCCTGAATTGATGAAGGAACCGCAGATGTTAGGCAGATAAACACGGATAAACGCAGATGATTTTAGGATTGTATTGAATTTGGGAAAAGGGATAAGGACTTAGATTCCTTAAATAGAAACGAAATTATCAATGGGAAGTGAGAATTTGGGAGTCAAGAAAAAGAAATAAACTTCGAGAAATTTTCTTTCCTCTTCCTTCTTCAATCCGTTACATCCGTTACATAATTCGTTGCCGAACATCCCTCTTCCATCCGTTACATCCGTTACATAATCCGTTGCCGAACTTCCTTCTTCCTTCTATCCGACGCTTCCTTCGAGTTTCAGACTCAACAGCTTATCAGCTTCCGCCGCAAATTCCATCGGTAACTGATTGAAAACATCTTTACAGAAACCGCTAATCATCATCGAAATAGCATTTTCTGCGGAAATTCCCCGCTGTGCGAAGAAGAACAATTGCTCTTCCCCAATCTTAGAAGTAGAAGCTTCGTGTTCCACTTTAGCAGTGTGGTTCTGCACTTGAATGTAAGGGAAAGTATTCGCTTGAGCGTTATCCCCAATCAGCATGGAATCGCACTGAGAGTAATTGCGAGAGCCTTTAGCGTTCGGCCCCATTTTCACCAAGCCGCGATAGCTGTTGGATGAATTTCCCGCAGAAATTCCCTTAGAAATAATCGTGCTGCGAGTATTTTTGCCAACGTGGATCATTTTGGTGCCGGTGTCAGCTTGCTGCTTGTTATTTGTCAGCGCTACTGAATAGAATTCACCCACCGAGTTGTCGCCGACTAACACGCAACTGGGATATTTCCAAGTAATCGCGGAACCGGTTTCTACTTGTGTCCAAGAAATCTTAGAATTGACTCCCTGACACAAACCGCGCTTAGTTACAAAGTTGTAAATCCCGCCTTTGCCATTCGCATCGCCCGCGTACCAGTTTTGCACTGTGGAGTATTTGATATCGGCATTGTCCATTGTTACCAATTCCACGACGGCGGCGTGCAGTTGGTTGGTGTCAAACATCGGCGCGGTGCAGCCTTCTAGGTAAGACACAGAACTGTTTTCTTCTGCAACAATTAGGGTGCGCTCGAACTGGCCGGAATCTCCGTTGTTGATGCGGAAATAGGTTGACAGTTCCATCGGGCATTTGACGCCTTTGGGAATGTAAACGAAGGAACCGTCGCTGAATACGGCGGAGTTGAGGGCTGCGAAAAAGTTGTCGCCGACTGGTACGACGCTGCCAAGATATTTTTCTATGAGTTCGGGATAATCTTTGACGGCTTCTGAGATGGAACAGAAAATAACGCCATCTTTGGCTAGCTTTTCTCTAAAGGTTGTCGCAATTGAAACGCTGTCAAAAACGGCGTCAACGGCAACATTTCCGAGCCGTTTTTGTTCGGAGAGGGGAATTCCCAGTTTCTCGAAGGTTTCTAGCAGTGTCGGGTCAACTTCATCCAAACTGTTGAGCTTTTTGGGCTTTTGTTTTGGCGCGGAGTAGTAGATAATTTGTTGGTAGTCGATCGCGGGATAGTTGACGTGGGGCCAGGTGGGCTCGGTCATTGTCAGCCACTTGCGGTATGCTTTGAGGCGGAATTGCAGCATGAATTCCGGTTCGTTTTTCTTGGAGGAAATCAGGCGGACTACATCTTCGCTCAAGCCGCGGGCGATGGTGTCTGACTCGATGTCGGTGACGAAACCGTATTTGTAGGGCTGGTTGACTAAGGTTTTGACTGAAGTAGAAGTCATTATTTTGGGTGTTCAGTGTTCTAGATAATGCTCTCAAAGATGGCAGACGGGGCAATGGTTGTCTGGGCTTGAGCGAGTTCTGCTGGACTGCTCGGTTAAGTTAAACAACAGGTTTGTTGCTTTACTATATTTTAAGCTACATTAACAATAGCGATCTTGTCAAAGTCAAATTAATATTTTTTTGTGAAGATGATGCAAACTCAGCAGACTTCCACTAAACAAGATATCTTGCAGTTTTTGCTCAAGGGGGGTCAGGGGACGGCTCTTGAGTTGGCGGAGTCTTTGGATATCAGCCCGCAGGCGATTCGGCGTCACTTGAAGGATTTGGAGGCGGAGGGGCTGATTCAGTATCAGTCGGTTCAGGCTGGTATGGGGCGGCCGCAGCATATTTATGAGCTTACCAGTCTGGGGCGCGATCGCTTCCCAAATCGTTACGGCGATTTTGCAGTCTCTTTCCTGGATACTTTGGCGGAAACCGTCGGCCGCGAGCAAGTGATTAGTATCCTGCGAAAACAGTGGCAGCGCAAGGCTACGGACTATCGCAGGTTTGTGGGTTCGGGTTCGCTGCAAGAGCGGGTGACTAAGTTAATGGAACTCCGCAGGGCTGAAGGTTATATGGCTGAGTGTTATCCTGTAGAATCTGTAGAAGTGGGAATGTACGATCGCGCTGGTTTGGGCGATCGATTTGTGTTGATGGAACACAACTGCGCGATTTCTAATGTTGCGGAAACTTTTCCGAGCGTGTGCGGCAATGAGTTGGAAATGTTTGCGGCGGTTTTGCCGGATTGTATTGTGGAGCGGACTCACTGGATTATTGATGGGGAACATCGCTGCGGTTATTCTATTGCTAAGAAGAAGTCAGTTGACAGTTGACAGTTGACAGTTGGCAGTTGACAGTAGTAACAATTATCAATTACTAATTACCGATTATCAATTACTCATTACCAATTTTTTTATATGGAACCGCTAGCAGATTTTTTAAAGCCGGAAGAGTGCGCCGAAGTTGATATGGCGCTTCTGTCGTCGAAGGAAAAGTTTTCGACTCGATTGGCAATTTATGGTTTGAGGGTGCTCAAGCAAATTGCTGAGGAGACTGGTTTGCCGGTGGCTGATGTGTCTAACCAGCAGGTGATGGATTGGATTAAGAATGATCGGAGCATTCAACAGTCGATTCAAGTTGATGCTAGTTTTGAAAACTTTTTTACTAATTTGGTGGTTGCGTCTTTGCGACCGTTGAGGCAAATTGCTGTGGAAGCTGGAGGTGCGATCGAACAATTAACAGTTAAGCAGGTCGTGGCGTGGTTTGTAAAGGACGGGAAGATTCGCAGAGAACAGGGTGTGGATGCGGCGTTTTTGGATTTGTGATTGGGCTGATGGGCGGGCAGGATGCCCACCCCACAAGAGAATTTACTCTTTGTGGAACAGGCATCTTGCCTGTTCAGCGAGAAAGGTGCAACTTCTCAGCAAAAAAACTTTTGACAAAGGGGTTGACAAACTGGGGAAAGCTTGCTAATGTAATTAAGTCGAGCGAAAGAGATGCAGTGCATCAAGCTTAATGTTAAGCATAACGCAGACACAGGATTAAAAGTTTTCAAAGCTTTCCTGGTGCTTATGATGTAATGGAACCACTCCGATCCATCCCGAACTCGGTTGTTAAACGTTGCTATGGCGAAGATACTCGGCGGGTCACTGCCCGGTAAAATAGCTCAGTGCCAGGTTAATAATAAATTAAAGCTCTTTTCCCGCAACAACGGAAAAGAGCTTTAGTTTTTTGGGGATTTATGAGTTATCATCTTTTTGGCGATCGCGACGAGCGATGATTCTTGTAGCTAAAGCCAAAGCAGCTTGATTTGCAACATCACCGCCACTCTTGATGGCATGAGCAAGTTTTTTAACTTCGCTACCTGAGACTGGTTGAGAAACTGTATGCAGTGGGTACTTCATTACGAAACCTGATTCACTAACTCTATGGTAACAGTAGCGATTCCCTACTCGATAGCGACGCTTCACGCTACCCAAGCAAAGCATCGCTCATGAACTAGCCCTTGCACCACGATCCGCCTTGGACTAAAATTAGTTTATGCACTTAGTTTTTTAAGAGCATGAAAACTGTAAATATCCATGTTAATCAGGAATTTAAACTTTTAATTTATTGGACAAGATATAGTGAAACCTATTAGATTAACTAATCATGCCCAGGAACAAGCGATTGAAAGAGGTACTAATGAATCAGAAATTATTGATACCATTATAACAGGTAATCGACAACCTGCTAAAAATGGTAGGTACAAATATCAAGCTACTTTTCAGTATAATAATGATTGGCAGGATAAGTTCTACTCTCTCAAAAAAGTAGTACCGATTGTTGCTGAGACTGATACTGAGTTAGTCGTTATCACAGTATATACTTTTTATTTTTGAGGTAAAAGTTTATGAAGATTAGTTATGATTCGGAAGTAGATGCTCTATACATCAGACTTGTAGAAGGCAAACATCAGTGTCGCACTTTACAGTTGACAGACGAAATTGCTTTAAATATTGGGGAAAATGAGTTATTGGTAGGGATAGAAGTTTTAGATGCTACGCAGGTTTTAGGTAGTGGAAATATACCTAATGTAGTGCTAGAAAATATAGCTTTTACTGTAGCTTAAATATAAATAGCGATCGCTACCTGTGGAAATCTAAGGATGAGTGGAAAAATGATCCGTACTTTTGATGCAAAATCTTATACAGATTTACTTGTTCGGTATCAGCCAAAACCGATCGCAAATGAAGCAGAAAACGAGGCCGCGAGCGCTGTCGCTTGCGAGCTGGAACACCGCCCTGTGCGATCGCTGGAGTCCGAGCTATTTCTGGAGGTTTTGATAACGCTGATTGAAAAATTTTAATCTGAAAATTATCCAATTCCCGCAGGCAATTCAGCCTCAATGTTGCAACATTTAATGGATGCGAGAAACTTGGACAAATCCGATTTGATTCCTGTTTTGGGAACGGAAACAGAGGTTGATAAAGTTTTTGTTAGCGGAAGGGCGATCGAAATAGATGAAGCCAGGAAATTAGCGGATTTTTTCCAAGTTGATAGGAGTTTTTTTCTTTAAGTGCGATCGCAGCCTGTTTGAGCACAAAAGTAAGCGAATCCTTACTCGTTACCAGGCTGCGCCCATTTTAAATTGCACGACGCTCACACAATATTTTTGCCCCGTCTGCTCCAACGCCCTGCTAGAAGGCGCTTGGGCGGCAATTTCACAACTTCTCTGCCACTTTCAGCTTGTTTCTTCTGCAAGTCTGCAAATATTGCGTCCAAGTCATAATTGAAAGACTTGGCATACTCTTCACGAATTTTGTGAATTTCTTCTACGATTTCATCTGTCAGCATAAATTAATTTCCTAGTAATTCATAAGGCGTACAAAGAATCGGTAATTCGTACCCGAAATCAAAACTGATGTCTGCAAGTTTTCCCTGGATTTGAGCGTTTGCGATATGCTTACAGTTCCAGGTTAACAGGTAATCCAAGCCGTGAACGGTTGCTGCTGCAATGTGAATTGCATCAATATGTGCTTTAGGGGGAAGATTGCTGCGTGCAAGAAATTGTGCGGCTAAGTCTCGGACAGCTCGATTTAATTCTAGTGATGGAACACCGCGAAGGAGTTCCATACGTTGAACCGCAATCTCTGCGTCTCCTTGTGCTACCTCGTTTAGGACAGCCTGTGAGACATACAGTGTGAAAGCACTGCGGCGATACTCCCACCAATCTTTTGTGACCTCGATATTGGCAGCCAGGATTAGGTTTTTGGTCGATCGAGCTGTTAGGTAGCCCAAGATGCTGGTTTCAATGTAGAGGGTTTCACTCATACGGGATAGGTTGATAGCCTCTTCATTTTAAACCCTACCATTGCTTGTTGTAAAACTCCTGCATCGCATAGGATCATAGCTCTAAACCTTGTTGCCGATACTTGTTGAGAGGAGTTGCTGATATTCGCTCTCAGGCTGATTAGTCGTTACTTCCAAGCGATCGACCTCCTTGAACTATTTTGCCCAAGCTTTAGCAATATCGCCTGGGAGTTTGGGTTCAGCTATTCTATTTTGGTGCTTGTGCGTCACAAAGTCGATGAAGTCGCTGACTTCTGGCAAGAATGATTCAGGAAGTGGCTGCAATAAGGGCGATCGTAATATCAGGAATAGTCATAATAATTGCTTCTTTGAGTCGTCAATTATTTTAACACAATCATAACAACATCGCGCTTATGATGTAATGGAACCACTCCGATCCATCCCGAACTCGGTTGTTAAACGTTGCTATGGCGAAGATACTCGGCGGGTCACTGCCGGTAAAATAGCTCAGTGCCAGGTTAATAATAAACTAAAGCTCTTTTCCAGCAACGACGGAAAAGAGCTTTAGTGTTTTGGGGGTTAGGGTAAAATAACTTCATCAATAAAATTTTTGACAAGCTTGATGCTATCCAATTCCATTGTTTTCTCATCTATCCATCGATTATCGCGTATTGAAACTTGCAGAGTATAGCCCGGTCTTAGTATGCTACTGATGCTTGAAATCACTGCTTTATTTTTGCCGGCTGGTTTATTTAACTGCTTCAAGTCCTTGTTTGTTAATTGATTAGTATCAATGCCAGAAACATACTTAGTAGACATAGATAGTAGATTTGGATAGTTTAACTTTGCACATTCCAACAAAATATCTTCTAAAGTTCCTGAGTCACTGTTATTAGGAGCGATAAAAATTCCACATCTAGGGGAACCTTTCATCACTTCGCCCAGTGTTGAAGGTAAGGACAAGCCAAGTGGAGATAACTGAGGAATTAGTTTATCGAATCTTTGTTGAGGCGTTTCGGCATCATCAGCGTCTAGAAAAATACCAATACCAAAAATTTCTGAAGATGGCACTATAGCAAGGCTTTCCTCGATCGTATTTGATAACTCTGTGATTCCATTAGCACTATGCAAAGCAACTGATAGCTCAGCATTTTGTAAAAATACTGGAACAGGCACACGCTTGCTCAAATCATCATTTATCGGAAATGTTTTAGGTACAAGTGGCTCCCAAAATGAGTCGAGGTTAGATAAAAGATTAACTCGCTTTAAACCGTAAGATTTGAGAAAGCAAATCAAGAATTCAATATCTTGATGGCCTTCTCCAACGATGTAACAGTACCTAACCATAATCACCTCACATCCAGTCCACGCTCTGAACGCAACCTATGCAACAAATTACCAGAAAACCTCTGGGGTGCTTGTCCATTATGGTTTAGTCGAAAAGCTACAACATTGTCTGTAGCAATTTCAGGCTGTAGCATTGCATCGATAGCTTCGAGACTGTGAGTTGTCACAAAAAGCTGTATTTCTCGGTGGCGACAGCTTTCAATCAGCCAAGAAAATACACTGCCAAGAGCTGAAACATGGATAGATGTCTCAATTTCATCAACTAGAAGTACACCATTAGCTGTAGTCAACAAAGTGAGAGCAATAACTAAAGCTCGCTTAAATCCATCGCCAAATACATATAGAGGAGCCAAGCCAAGCTCTTTATGTTTTATGTAAAGAGTGGCTATAGCGGTTGGCAGGGAAAGTATTTGAATGTCAAGAATATTATTGTCAAAGGAGCGAATCAATTCTAATACTTCATTTTTACCATCTTCTTCTTGCAAGATGATTCGTGATAGCCGCTCTAGAATAAGTTCCGATGAAGAATAGGAAGGAAATATAGTTGCATTTTTAACGATGGGTTTATTGCGTCGGCGCTGGACAAATCGCTCGTTTTCCCAAAACTGAAATATTTCACGTTCTGCTTCAGGGGGGAATAAATTAAGTTGTGCTGAAGCTAGATTGACTGCAATTTCTAATTCTAGACCGGCTCTAACTGAGTCAATTTCAGGAGAAGACACCTCTTCTTCTGGAGAAGATATATCTCGATCAAAGCTTTTTTGATTGTTTTTTTCTACTCCACTACCATAAATTTCTCCAAGCTTTGCTTTCAATTCATGTATGGGTGTAGTCCCATTTGCTTCTATCAGAATTTCAGCTTGGTAAATTTCGTCATTAGAAGCACCTATTTTTTGAGAAAAAATCCATTTCAATGCCTCAATGTTCGGTCGAAGTGTGATTAACGATCTACCGACATATAATCTGCGTTGTGAAACCTCAAGCCACTGAAAGGGATCGAGTGGATTGCATAAAATCGAAATAGCTTCCAGAATGCTAGTTTTTCCGGCATTGTTATCGCCCACAAAAATGTTTACCTGTCCTAGTTGAGACAGATTTACTAATTGAAGAGCGCGGTAGCCACTGATTTGTAAACGGTCAAATACCTGAGACATAGGAACTGGCTTCAAGAGCCTGATTTTTTATGAGAGTTGAGATTGCTTCTATCTAATCACTAAGACTCAACGTTGTCAATAGGATACCTGCCACAACTATACTCAATCAAAGCGATGGCGATTTATTCGCTTTGGCTCGCCATCATAATACTACACTATTATCGACGGTAATTACTTTCCTTCGAGAGGTTCATCAAAATCATCAGAGATCCAGATTTTATTTTTCCAAATTCCAAGCCCGCCTCGCTTCGTCGGCTTTTCTTGACTTAAGTTTTTAGCCTGCTTTTCTATCAAAAACTCAATATAATGAAGCACTTCTGTCTGAAGAGACTCAGGGAGTTCTGCTAGTTTTTCTAAAATGACTGGCTGTATCATTGTTTATTCTCGCGATCGCCCCATCTACTCCATTAAAGCACCAAAACCCAATGTCAGCAACAGAATACCCCATCATCTAGCCCGATCGCCCTCCCTTTCTACCCAAATCGCGATCGCCCAAAATCGCACTCACACCACCATCATTCTGCAACTTGCCTAAAATCGCCCGATCGACTATCGTTCCTAGTAGCAGGAATAACAAAGAAAATATGAATGCAATATTGCCGCCTTGGATTGTTTTAGACTCCCTATTGCACAACTGGCTACTAGAAGATATCGGTAGGGGCGATCGCACAACATCGGCTTTATTTCCCGCAAATAGCATCCAGGGTACAGCTAAATGGATTGTCAAAGAAGCGGGAGTCGTTGCTGGATTGCCAATTGCCGATCGCACATTTAAACTTTTAGACAGCGGCCTCAGTTTCGTCCCACAAGTACCGGAAGGGAAACTGTGCGAAAAAGGAGAAGTAATCGCCGAGATTTCCGGCAATTTCGATGCGCTGCTAACCGGAGAAAGAGTAGCATTAAATTTGGCAATGCGTTTGAGCGGCATCGCTACTTTAACTCAGAAATATGTTGACAAAATTGCCGACTTGCCGGTGCAATTGGTAGATACCCGCAAGACGACGCCGGGATTGAGATTGTTGGAAAAATACGCGACTCAAGTCGGCGGTGCTTGCAATCACCGGATGGGATTAGATGACGCGGTGATGATTAAAGACAATCACATTGTGGCGGCTGGAGGAATTGCAGAGGCGATCGCCCTAATTCGCAATTCTATCCCCTATCCGCTGACAATCGAAGTTGAAACCGAAACTCTCGCCGAAGTAGAGACAGCTTTGCAGCACAAAGCCGATATTATCATGTTAGATAATATGTCCTTCGATTTGATGCGGCAGGCTGTGGCAATAATTCGCGAAAAGAGCGATCGGGTAAAAATCGAAGCTTCTGGGAATGTGACGTTAGAAACAATTAGAAGTGTAGCAGAAACTGGAGTTGATTATATTTCAACTAGCGCTCCGATTACGCGATCGACTTGGCTGGATTTGAGCATGAAAATCAGTTGACAGTTGGCAGTTGGCAGTTGGCAGTTGACAGTTGGCAGTTGGCAGTTGGCAGTTGGCAGTTGACAGTTGGCAGTTGGCAGTTGGCAGTTGGCAGTTGACAGTTGGAGCATCTCAGTTTTGTATTTATAGTGCGAGCGTCCCCGCTCGCGTATTGTACTCGCGAGCGGGGACGCTCGCACTATAATAAAACAAATGCTTTTTATAAAAATGAGATACTCCCGTTTACCGTTGTCAACTATCAACTATCAACTGACTACTATCAACTGACTAATGACTAATGACTAATGACTAATGACTAATGACTAATGACTCTTAACAATTACTTAGAAATAAAATGAACCCAAAAATTCCCGTCAGCCATACACACGCTGCGGATTAAGCGATAGGAATAGTGCAAGTAGGCACCGCTGACACTTGTGTCGTAACCGGTGGGGAACCACTCGCCATAGGGATCGTGAACGAAGAATCCTTCGCTGTCGTAGCCAGCGGCAACTATAATGTGACCGAAAGACGTGAAGTAGCCGTGTATCACAGCGGGATTTCCGCTGGCTAGCCAATCTTGAACGTCATCAATCGTTGCATTCTCGGTATAGTAATCTTGAGCTCCATAATCTCTAACAATCTTTGCTAAATCATAGGGGTCCCAGCGACTATAACCTTTGGCGATCGCATATTCGTAGAGTTCATCTTCATATTGTCCGCTTCTATTGCGCCGCGGCACTCTCAAAAAGTCCAGACACATCGCTATGGAAGTTACATTACAAGCACCTGTAGGATTATAAAAGTTATCCATTTGCGATCGATAAGGAATGCCAAGTCGGACAGTGGGCGGGTTTGGTTTAGGATAAAGCAAAACGCCGTCTAGAGTAACTTGAGCGTGTCCTCCGTAAACATACCAAATCCCTGAACCTTTGAAAGATTCGTTGCGGAGAGCAACCCTAATGTGACCGCGAATTGGCACAAAAGCCAGCAGTTCAAACTCTTTTCCCGCTGGGATTACTTGCTTTTCTGAGTCCTGAAGTTGAGAAGACGCTAGGGGTTTTGACTTAAAAATAGTGTCTCTGGTCGTTTTCAGGATCGGGCGAGGTGTGGGAATGTCCGCCGGTTTGGTTTCGATCAGCTTTTTGGCTGTAATTGCTCCCAAAAAACCCGGTTCGCCGCACTTCATCAAGGTTTGAAATCGGTGGAGGGCGGCGGTAGAAAGTGGGCCGAAAATGCCGTCTACTGGAGGTTTCAGTAAACCCAGGTCAATGAGACGGCTTTGAATTTGGCGGCTGAGTTCGTTGTCGGCAGCGATCGCTTTAGCATCGTACCTAGTTTTAGAGTTGAGAAAGTTTTGTAATTTCATGCTTGCCTGCCCGCGTCAATCGATTTTAGATTTTAGATTTTAGATTTGAGAATTACGACTGCGGATAAATCCGGGTTCCCCAGACCAAATTGCTCTATCGTCAATAATTCCGAGCTTATTCTCTCAGAAAATTACGGCAATTCAATCGATTTGAGATTTGAGATTTGAGATTTGAGATTTGAGAATTACGACTGCGGATAAATCCGGGTTCCCCAGACCAAATTGCTCGATCGTCAATAATTCCTAGCTTATTCTCTCAGAAAATTACGGCAATTCTACCGAGCGTCCGTACCTTAAAGGCTTTGTGTTAATTATTTGATACAAAACCTTCAAGGCGCGGGCCGATCGAATTTCACGCACTATTGACTAAAAATCCCTGGTGCCGGTTGACCTTGTTTTTGCTGAATGCCGAATGCCGTTGGATGCCTCAAAAGCAAAGCGAGGGTAGAATTTCCCTGCTGAGGCGATCGTCCGATTTATGCTTCGTCGGGGCGAATTACCACAACACCCATCGCGTCGGGAGACAGATATTTGACGGCGGCTTCTCGGAGATCCTGCGCCGTCTGAGCTTGGATGCAGGCGGCGTAGTTGAGGGCGGGAGCGATATCTCCTAACATCGACTGATAGTAACCGTACAAACTTGCTCGATCGCTCGGAGTTTCGTTACCAAAGACAAACCGATTTGCTACTTGCGTGCGGATGCGGGAAATTTCGGCATCTGTCACCAGTTCGGTTTGCAGAGTGCGGATGTGTTGGACGATGGCTGCTTCCACTGCTGCCAAGTTTTCTGTTGCTAGTTGAGCAGAAATCGAGAATACGCCGCCAAGTCGCTGAGTCATGTTGCTGACCGAAATTGACGAAACTAGCCCTTTTTCTTCGCGCAAATCCTGAACCAAGCGAGTTGTGCGGCCGTGACCCAATATTGTCGCCAAAACGTCGAGGGCATAGGTTTCGGACATTTCCATGAAACCTGGCACTCGCCACATCACGATCAGTCGGGCTTGCTGAAGGGCAGAGTCTACAAATTCGCGGCGGACTGTTTCTGTAAAGGGCGATTCTTGGCCGTAGTTCGGGCTTTGGAATTCTGGGTGAAAGTTGCCGACAGCAGGCACATTTATTTTGCCGTTTTGTGATGTGCTTTTTGCCGAGAAACTGTCTGCGACAATTTCTATTAGTCGATCGACCGGCAAATTGCCTACAGCTACGGCTGTCATGGCCCCTGGCTGATATCTGCTGCTGTGGAAATCCCGCATTTGTTGCGCTGTCAACTGTTCGATTACCGAAGTCGGGCCGAGTACCGGTCGCTTGTAGGGCAGGACTTCAAATGCTAATTGCATCGATCGCTGATAGGTGCGGCGGCGGGGATTGTCTTCGGATCGTCTAATTTCCTCTAAGACTACCAGACGTTCGCGATCGAAGGCGTCGTCGGGAATGCTGGCGTTGAGCAACACATCGACTTGCAGGGGGGCTAGTTCGGCAAAATCTTTAGGGGCTGTGGTGATGTAGTAGTTAGTGTAATCTTGGCTGGTGGCAGCATTGGTGACAGCGCCGCGCTGCTCGATCGCGCGCTCAAATTCTCCGCTGGGAATGCTGGGAGTTCCCTTAAAAATCATGTGTTCTAAAAAGTGGGCCATGCCGTTAATTTCGTCTGGTTCGACGGCTGAGCCGAGATTCATCCACACGCTGAGGTTAACCGCATCGACTGGCAAGTGTTCGGCTATAACTGTGAGGCCGTTGGGGAAATGGCGGACTGTTGGGGCGTTGAGGGGCGATCGGGCGGAGGTTTTGAGTAGGGTTGATGTCATTTGGCTTTTAAATTGATCTTGTTCTCTATATCTTAAAGGGTCATTCGATTTTAGATTTTAGATTTTAGATTTTAGATTGAGCCCACGGCTGATGGTTGGTGGGGATGTTGTCGGGGGATCTCGCGAAATGCGAGAGGGGTGAGGGGGTGAGGGTTATGAGAAAGCAGTGCGATCGACAAAACAAAAGTTGATTTGTTAAAACTTGCAAGTTATAGTCTAGTTTGAATTTAGCGGTTAATTACTTCTTTTCGCATTCAATTTTCGGAGTTGTAAATACAGTTTGAGTTTCTGATTCCCAGACGCCCTGTATCTTTGCAAACGAGGTAGAGAAACAAGCTACAGAATTGGCAAGCATTTGTGCGTGCAGAAGCGTCAAAAACTTGGGTAGGAACTCCTTATTCAGGAAATGTTCATTTAACTTTAGTGTACCTTTATGATACTGACCCAGTTGACACAGACAATATAATAAAGCCCATACAAGACGGACTAATTGGATTAGACCTCTTGCAAAAATCCTTTTAATCAAATTTTGGAACGGGCAAGATGCCCATTCCACAAGAAAAAAAATTTTGT